>JBEQCC010000547.1:0-2794 GCA_041639455.1 Pelosinus sp.
CAGAAAAAAAAAGAAATATGTAAGAGGCAGATTGTGGATTTATTTTTACAGTATATGCTAACTAAAAGTAACTATACTGATCGTTAGGTTTAGGGGGATCTGAATTGTGGAATTATCAACAATAATTGGTATTGGACTCGGATTTGTGGCTGTTGGCGTAGGGATGGTGCTTAAAGGTGCAAGTTTAGCAGTGTTAATAAATCCAGCGGCATTTTTGATTATTATTGCTGGTACGGCAGCTTGCTTGTTGAATGCCTTTCCTATGGAAGTTCTTAAAAATTTTCCGACGCTTGTTAAAATGTTATTTAAACAACCTGAATTTATGTCAAAAAGTGACATGTTAAAGATGTTTGTGGAATTATCACAAACAGCTAGACGGGAAGGTATTCTAGCTCTGGAAAGTCGTGTGGAGGAAGTGCCGGATGTCTTTCTCAAAACTGGTTTGAGCATGGTAATTGATGGACTAGATCCAGATTTTGTGGGTGATGTGTTAGAAGCTGAGATTCAAGGAATGGAAGAACGTCATCGTGTCGGCGCGTTGATCTTTTCCCAGGCTGGTTCCTATGCGCCTACACTGGGGGTACTTGGTGCAGTAGTTGGTCTGATTGCTGCATTAGGAAATCTTAATGATATTGATGTTCTGGGACAGTCCATTGCAGCTGCTTTTGGAGCCACCTTGCTCGGGATCTTTACGGGATATGTAATCTGGAATCCTTTTGCGAATAAGTTAAAGATTATGTCCAAAAAAGAAGTTGATGTAAGAAAAATGATGGTTGAAGGAATCTTGTCTTTGCAGGCAGGAGATTCTCCTACTGCAATTGAAGCCAAGCTGAAGGTGTTTATTTCCCAAACAGATAGGGAGCAGATGAAGGCTAAAACGGAGGAAGCATAATGTCTAGAAGGAAGAAACATCATGAAGCTCATCATGAAGAACATATGGATGAATCTTGGCTCATTCCTTATGCTGATATATTGACTTTACTGTTAGCATTATTTATTGTGTTGTTTGCTACAGCGCAGGTAGATCAAAAGAAATTTGAGCAGATGGCCTATGCTTTTAATACTGCTTTCAGTGGAAGTCCTTCGATTTTTGATAATAATCAAGCAATTACTCCTGAATTGAATGCAGCAATACCTAGCCAGCAGGCTACCGAAGGTACTATAGGGCAGGAGCAACTGCAAGAGACTGTTCAGCTTTCTGAATTAAAAAAGCAGATTGACTATTATATTCAAGAGAATAAATTGACTGATGATTTAAATACAACGCTGACAGAAGATGGGCTAATGATTCGTATTAAAGATTCTGCCTTATTTACATCAGGAAATGCGGATTTGCGTCCTGAATCCTTGCGTGTTGGTGAAGAAATCGCCAAGGTATTGGTTCCTTTAACCCAGAAAATTGTTATTTCAGGGCATACTGATAGTATACCCATTAATACTTCGGAGTTTCCGTCTAATTGGGAGCTTAGCTCCAAGCGGGCGATTAATTTTATGAAATTTGTTTTATCTAGTGAAAAAAGTTTACAGCCTGAGCGATTTAGTGCTATCGGATATGGGCAATATCGTCCACTTGAGGCGAATGATACAATTGATGGACGAGCGAAAAATCGACGAGTTGAAGTACTCATCATGAGAAACTTTAGAAAATGAATATAAAAAAGCAAGACTTAGCGTGGACTGAGTCTTGCTTTTTTATATTCATTTTTTGTATTTTGCCCGTATCTATTGGCAAAAGACAGTTAATGCTGGTACAATGAATGATAGTAAAAGGTAATATGGAGTGAAATCTGTGATTATTGGTACTGGAATTGACATTATTGAAATTAATCGTATAAAAGATGCTATTACGCGCCAATCTTTTGTAGACAAAGTGTTCACCCTGCAGGAACAGCAATATTGTGAAAGTCGGGGTATGCAAAAAGCATCTTCTTATGCAGCGCGATTTGCTGGAAAGGAAGCAGTCATGAAAGCCCTTGGCACAGGAATGGCAGGTGGAAGACTTAAGGATATTGAAATTATTCTTGATGATAAGGGTTGCCCGCATGTAAATTTAAGCGGGCAATTTGGCGCTTTAGCGAAAAGTATGGGGGTTAGTATGACATATATATCATTGACACATGCACGGGAATATGCCGCTGCCCAGGTCATTTTATGGGGAGGAAAATAATATGAAAGTAGTAACCGTTGCTGAAATGAAAAATATAGAAAGGACAGCAATTGAAGAATATGGTATTCCTGGTATTGTTCTCATGGAGAATGCCGGTGTAGAAGTAGCTGGACAAATTGAGAGTATACTAGGAATTTTACATAATAAAAAGATTTCTATATTTGCTGGTACTGGAAATAATGGCGGTGATGGTTATGTAGTTGCTAGACATCTTCATAACCAAGGGGCGAAAGTCAAAGTTTTTTTAATCGGCAGCAAAACCGCTGTAGTTGGTGATGCGTTAACGAATTTACAAATCATTACCAACATGGGAATTGATATTTTAGAGGTAAGCAATCAGCACGACTGGGATAAAGTGAAAATTGCTATGACCTTTACGGACTGCCTGGTAGATGCTTTGCTAGGTACAGGATTTACCGGTAAACTTAGAGATCACATGGTCCAGGTTGTAGAATGTATGAATAAAATGAATAAGGTTATTATTGCCGTAGATGTACCAACAGGTGTTGATGGCGATACAGGCCAAATTCAGAGTGCAGCGGTAAAAGCAAATTATACCATTACATTTGCTCTGCCAAAGCAAGGACTTTTGTTATATCCTGGCGCTCGTTATGTTGGTGAACTGTA
>JBEQCC010000548.1:0-2789 GCA_041639455.1 Pelosinus sp.
TTATTGGCATATTATTCTTGCAGACATATAGTTTTTTTTTATTTATATTCTTTTTATTTTCATTATACAGAACCTGGAAGAATGTCGACATTAAAGACAATGTTTCCTATTATCAGCTTACCATGAAACAGCGTTTAGCAGTGGGCTGGTGGTATTTTGGCTTGATTATCGTTCTAGGGGTCACGACGTTATATATTGGTGCAATCTTTCACGGCCAGTAGAAAGATAATACGAATATAGCATGGAAATATCATTGCGAACGGTAGTGAAGCAATCTCATGGCAAGTAGGGGATTCGCTGATGCTCGCAAATGACAAACAGAGCAAATAGAACGATTTAACCGCAGAGACCCAGAGGACGCTGAGGTTTTTTTTGATAATGACATATAGTGGAACATTTCTTATTTAAACAGCCTAATTTCTACAAATTACTACTTTGTAAAAGTTGGATGATGAAAATTATTAGCAAAAAAAAGGGATTTAGCTATTAACGTCAAAGATTTAATATTAGAATTGAAATTTTTCTGGTTGTGGGGGAGAGTGACGAAAGTTTGATTCATTTAGATGGTGTTTCTAAAATTTATGATAATGGTTGTGTCGCCCTCTCTGATATTACGCTTGACATTCCAAAAGGTGATTTTGTATTTGTGGTAGGTCCTAGTGGTGCAGGTAAGTCCACCTTTATAAAGTTGATTTTTCGGGAGGAACTTCCGACAAAGGGTAAATTAATTGTCAATGGTCGTAATGTTGGTGAGTTAGAGCCTTCAGAGATACCATATCTGAGGCGTAATTTAGGTATCGTGTTTCAGGATTATAGATTGCTTCCCAATAAAACCATATATGAGAATGTGGCTTTTGCCATGCAGGTAATTGAGTCATCCCGCCGTGATATTCAAAAGAGGGTATCTCATGTATTGGACTTGGTGGGGTTACGTAATAAAGCTAAAAATTTTCCAGGTGAGTTGTCTGGTGGTGAGCAGCAGCGTATTGCTATTGCTCGGGCGATTGTCAATAATCCAGTGGTGGTCATTGCCGATGAACCCACGGGTAATCTTGATCCGGAAACGTCTTGGGACATTATGAGGATCTTTGAACGCATTAATCGGGATGGGACAACCGTTGTCATGGCTACCCATGATAAAACCGTAGTGGATGCTATGAAAAAACGGGTTATTGCCATCGAAAAAAACCGTATTGCCCGGGATCAGGTGAAGGGGGTATACGGCTATGAAGATTAGAACCATGGAATATTTTATTAAAGAAGCTCTTTCTTCTC
The DNA here is from genome assembly GCA_041639455.1 of Pelosinus sp. Classification (GTDB taxonomy): domain Bacteria; phylum Bacillota; class Negativicutes; order DSM-13327; family DSM-13327; genus Pelosinus. The sequence continues at coordinate 1,276 of JBEQCC010000548.1, forward strand.
TGAAGCGCAACGGATTAATGAGCTTTGCATCCGTGACTACAGTAGCCTTATCCCTGCTCATCTTGGGGATGTTTCTGGTCATGGTACTCAACTTAAATAATATGGCTTCTGCGTTAGAATCACAGGTACAAATTTCTGTATATTTGCAAGATGGCTTAACGGATCTTGAAATGCGTGAGGTGGGAACCCGTATCACCAAGATTCCCGGTGTTGTGCAGGTGAATTTTATAGGAAAAGAAGAAGCCATGAAGCGATTTAAAGAGCGTCTGGGTGAGCAGCAAGGTCTGCTGAATGCATTAGGTGAAGCAAATCCTTTACCCAATGCTTTTGAAGTAAAGGTGGACAAGACAGAACGCGTAAAAGCCGCCGCTGAGGCCATAATGCAGTTTAAAGGAGTCGAAAACGCTAAATTTGGTCAGGAAGTGGTGGAGCAGTTATTTGCATTAACAAAAATGGTGCGCATTTTTGGCTTGATTATCATTGTATTTTTGGCCCTGGCTGCTTTGTTTATTATTTCGAACACCATTCGAATTACGGTATTTGCCCGGCGTAAGGAGATTGGCATTATGAAGTATGTAGGAGCCACCAATTGGTTTATTCGCTGGCCTTTCTTATTGGAAGGTATGATGTTAGGGTTTGGTGGAGCATTAGTTGCAGTCTTGTTTTTAAGCAAAACCTATGGGGTTCTGATCCAACAGGTGTACAAATCCTTGGCCTTTTTGCCGCTAATTCCTCAATACCCATTTATCACGAATATTAGCGTAGTGTTATTAGTGACAGGAACGGTAATTGGTGCTTTAGGCAGTACGATATCACTACGTCGCTATATGAAAGTATAGAGGGTAGCAGGAGGGATTGGATGTTTAAAATTAGGCAGTATTTAGCCATGAGCTTAGCAGTTGTGGTAATGTGCGTGGCGATTGGCCCGGCATTAGCCAATGAATTGGCCGAACAGCAGCGGCAGGTTCAGCAGCAGATGCAGATTCAGCAGGAAAAAGCTGCTGAGGCTAAGCAGAAGGTCAATAGTGTTGCTGATCAATTACAGAAAGTGCAGATCCAGTTAGATAATGCCCAGGGAGATTATAATGCGATTCAGGCAAAACGAAAGGCAACAGAAGAATTGATTGCTGTAAATACGACTGTTTTAGCGAAAGCTGAGAAAAATCTATCTGAGCGCAGTTTAGTGTTGAATAAACGGATTCGTGATATTTATCAAAATGGTCAGCTAAGTTATTTGGATGTCTTGTTTGGTGCCAATGACTTTAGCGATTTTACCACTCGTATGGATCTTTTGAAACGGATCATGGATAAAGATATTGAATTAATTATAAAAGTGAAAGCTGAACGACAATTGGTGCTGCAAAAGAGAGCTGAATTAGAAAGTGATAAGGCTGCTATTTTACAGTTAGAAAAAGCAGCCATTGAGAAGAAAAAAAAATGATTATGAAAATGAAAACTTATGTAATTAATAACTACAAATTATTTAACTAAATTGTTGTGCAAGTCGAATAAAA
>JBEQCC010000549.1:0-2787 GCA_041639455.1 Pelosinus sp.
CGAAGAGCGATTTGTTGATAATGGCTATGTAGAAGTGTCGGGGCGGCGTATTCGAAATTGGAGTGACGAAAGTTATGGCAATGTTTCCTTTGTCGAAGTCATTGAACAATCGATTAATACTATTTTTGTGCAAATTGGTATGAGGCTGGGAGCTTATAAATTGATCGAATATGCCAAGGCCTTTGGTTTCGGAGAGGCAACGGGTATTGAATTACCCGGTGAGGAAGAAGGGTTGTTATTTAGGCCGGAAGATATGCGCGACTCTGACGTGGCGACGATGTCCATTGGGCAAAGTATTGCTGTTACACCATTACAGCTTATTACGGCTGTATCGGCGATTGCCAATGATGGAGTACTCTTAAAGCCGTACATTATCAAAGAAGTACGAAATGTGGATGGTTCTATTGAGCGTGAAGGGGTTACTCAATCGGTGCGCCAGGCGATTAGCCCCGAAACAGCGAATCGGTTAACGGGATTAATGGAAAAGGTTGTATCGAAAGGTGGCGGTATAAAAGCTTCTGTTAAAGGATACCGTTTTGCAGGTAAAACAGGTACGGCAGAAAAGCTGCAAGATGATGGCAGTGGCTATTCTGCAGGACGTTATGTAGCCTCATTTGTTGGCTTTGGCCCGGTAGAAGATCCTCAAGTTGCAATTTTAGTTGTCCTTGATGATCCTAAAGGAAGCTATTATGGAGGTGAGATCGCAGCGCCCATTGCAGGCGAAATTTTAGGGAAAATTATGCGTCATCTTAATATTTATCCCCAAACTGCCAATGAATTTCCTGCTCCAAAAGAAAATATTCAAACAAGTTCCATGCCCTTGCCTAACATTCAAGCCCCTCCGGGAAAGGTAGTTGTACCGAATGTAGCTGGAAAGAGCATCCGTGAAGCAGGAGATGCATTAACGCAAGCAGGACTATCGATTGTTCCTGTGGGAACAGGTGTTGCGGTAAGGCAAAGTATAATGGCAAATACAATTATAGAAGCAGGAACGGAGGTTAACGTTTATTTTGAAGCACGATAGGAATACGGACAAATAAATAAAGGGCGGCTTTAAGCCGCCCATGCATACGATTAAGGCTGTCTGTTCGCATCATATTGAGCAGTTAATGTTCCACTGGTTGCTTGAGTGGTAGTTCCGCTCAAACCAGATTCGTATTGCTCAATCATTCTGCGAACCATTTGTCCGCCTACACGTCCGCAGTCAGCGGAAGTCATAGTTGACCAACCTTGAGCACGTACTCGATCAGCAATTCCTAACTCGCTAGCGATCTCAAGCTTCATGCGATCGAGAGCGTTTTCCGCGCCTGGATTAACAGGTTTGTTACTTCTGGCCATTGATAATCACCTCCTTGTGTTGGTGTAATCATAGTATCAGCGAAATAGAAAGTGATTATTCGAGTTTATATTATGTAAATAGTTCCAATCGCAAAAAAAACATTAAATGTGAATCATTGAACTTATATCTATGGCAGGAAATCATCCTTTCATGACGAATTAACTGTATGAAAATGGTAAATGTGGAGTGAAGTATATGCATGAAATGTCCATTGCTCAAGGAATATTGGACATCGTATTAAAAACTGCTGCAGAGCATAATGCAGTAAAGATAAGCTGTATTAAATTGCTGATTGGCCAGATGACTCAAGTTGAGCCTGAATCTCTCAAATTTGGCTTTGCGGCTTTAGCTGCAAATACGATAGCTGATGGTGCAGTGGTAGATATTACGATTATGCCTCTGGTTGGCAAATGCAATAGCTGTGGGCAGCAATTTACAGTGGAACGATATTCTTTTCTATGTCCCTTATGCCACTCCGCTAATATTCTTGTGGTATCGGGTCGAGAGTTAGCAGTTGATTATCTGGAGGTAGAATAAAGTGCAAATAAAAGTAATGACTAATATTTTAGAGAGAAATGATCAGGTTGCTGCTGCATTGCAGGAACGATTTAAAAAAGCGGGTATCTTTGTAATAAATTTACTGGGGTCACCTGGTTGCGGTAAAACGTCTTTATTAGAAAAGACCATTGAAGCATTAAAAGAAACACTTTCAATTGCTGTTATTGAAGGTGATTTATTTACTGCGAAGGATGCCGAGCGTATTGAACAGCATGGCGTACCTGTGGTGCAGATTAATACAGGCGGTGGCTGTCATCTCGATGCGAATATGATTCACGATGTACTTGATTGTCTTGATCTTGGGGTACTCGATATTATTGTTATTGAAAACGTAGGAAATCTGGTTTGTCCGGCAGAATTCAATATTGGTGAGGATTGTAAGGTAACGGTTCTTAGTATTACAGAAGGGAACGATAAACCCTTAAAGTATCCATTAATCTTTAAACAAGCCAGCGCTGTTATTTTAAATAAGGTAGATTTATTGCCATATACTAATTTTGACCTAAAGGCTGCAGAAAAAGATATTACTGCAATTCATCCTGGAGTTACCTTATTGCCAGTTTCATGCCAGAATGGTGAAGGACTTGAAACTTGGTTCAATTGGCTTATTAAACAAGTGCAAATTAATAAAGGCAAGGAGAACAATTGATGTTTAATCTGCAAAAGCTGGCACAAGAAATTGAACGTGTGCGCGTACATCTTCATGAATTGGTAGAACAAAAATCAGGTAATTTAATAGATCCAGAAGTTGCAGAAGCCAGTATTCAATTAGATAAATTAATTGTAGAATATGAAAGAGTAAAAATGCGGCATGTAAGAAGATGATCGTATTTCATAGGTACAAAGCCCGGGAATTAATGTCTCTTTGTCACCTATTTATTGCTAGGAGG
>JBEQCC010000550.1:0-2784 GCA_041639455.1 Pelosinus sp.
TTTACATTGCATGCTGCCTGCTTGGGCAACATCAATGTCTCCTGGCTGCGGTAAAGACAGGAAGGTAACATCGTCGTTGATTCCGATTGTAAAATTATTCTTTGGATGTTCTGATTTAAGATTTTCTTATACCGTTACCATATGCGCTGGCGTCGTATCCTTGGAAGAGAGGCCATAGCGTCCGCCGATGATAAACATTGATTTTCCCGTTCCATAGTATGCGCTGCAGATATCCTGATGTAAAGGCTCAGAGATAGCACCGGGTTCTTTGGTTCTGTCAAGCACGGCAATTCGTTCCACCGTAGCAGGGATTGTTGCCATCAAATGTTTTACTGAAAAAGGTCTGTATAGATGTACATTGACTAGTCCTACTTTTTCACCCTTTGCCATCAGGTAATCGATGGTTTCTTTTATCGTATCGCTGATAGAACCCATGGCAATAATCAGATGTTTTGCATCCGCTGCCCCATAGTAGTCAAAAAGGTTGTAGTTTCTTCCCGTTAGCTTGTTGATCTCATTCATATACCCCTCTACAATGGTGGGAATGGCGGTATAAAATGGATTGGAAGCTTCTCGATGTTGAAAATAAATATCTGGATTCTGCGTGGTGCCCCTTGTGCTTGGATGTCCGGGGTTAAGCGACCGCTGTCTGAACCGAGTCAATTCACCCATATCGATCAAAGGCTTTAAATTCTCGTAATCCAAAGCAGCGATCTTCTGTATTTCATGGGACGTTCTGAACCCGTCAAAGAAATGAAGGAATGGTACGCGGCCTTTTATTGCGCTTAAATGAGCAACAGCCCCCATATCCATAACTTCTTGAGGATTGGATGCTGCCAGCAGCGCGAATCCAGTCTGTCGACAGGCCATAACGTCAGAGTGATCTCCGAAAATGGAAAGCGCATGCATGGACAGCGATCTTGCGGATACATGGAATACGCTTGGCAATAATTCACCTGCGATCTTATACATATTTGGTATCATTAACAGCAAACCCTGAGATGCCGTATATGTGGTTGTCAGGGCACCGGCGGCCAAAGACCCATGAACAGCCCCGGCAGCTCCTGCTTCTGATTGCATCTCTACGATGTCAACAGTATGTCCAAATACATTTTTCTTGCCTTTTGTGGCCCATTCATCTACATATTCCGCCATTGGCGATGATGGAGTGATCGGGAAAATTCCCGCCACTTCTGTGAATGCATATGAAATGTATGCTGCCGCTGCATTACCATCCATAATTTCAATTTTCTTCGGCATTTTTTTATTCCTCCATTATTGTTCATTAAGCTACACTCGTTGTTTTAACAAATCAACGAGTGCAGCAATGGTTCTATTACATCAATATCCACCGGTGCAAATGGTTCTCTCTCGGCTAGTTATGATTCAAATGCTCTATAATTAAAGTGCTAAGTGATAAATTTCAGCAGCAATTTCTTTGGTAAGTTTAACAAAGCTGCCGTGGTTAGGACACTTATGGAACATGTTTTCCACCAACATAGGAATATCTTCTTCTTTTCCGCCGATTTCTGTAATGGTGGTTGGCATTCCGATTTCTTTCATAAAATCTTTAAATGCGGCGATACCTTCTCTAGCTGTCACTTCAGGATTTTCAAAATTCATCTGGCATCCCCAAACTCTTGTAGCGAACGCAACAAAACGGTTTACGTCTACTTTCATTGCATAAGTCATCCAAGCTGGGAATAATATAGCCAAGCCAGCTCCGTGTGAACATCCATAAGATGAAGATAATTCATTCTCCATGTGATGTGTTCCCCAATCCTGGTCACGACCAACACCAGTGATGTTATTATGGGCAACCATTCCTGCCCACATGATATTAGCACGAGCTTCATAGTTGTTGGAATCAGTCATAGCTCTTCTTCCTTCTTTGACCATAGTCAATAGGATCGCTTCGCATAAACGGTCAGTAATTTCCACATCTTTAGTGTGTGAAAAAAGACGTTCCATGCAGTGAGCCATGATGTCCGTAATTCCGCTTGCTGTCTGATATGAAGGCAATGTGATTGTTAATTCTGGATTCATAATAGCAAATTTTGGACGAAGAACGTCACCGTCTGCACATCTTTTGTACATACCATTTTCATTTGTAACAACAGAGTCAGTAGAACCTTCGCTGCCGGAAGCAGCAATCGTCAGGACAACCCCAACTTGAAGAGCTTCTGTTACGGGTTTGCCTTCATAAAAATCCCAGAAATCGCCATTGTAAGGAACACCTAAAGCGATTGCTTTTGCTGAATCAATCGCACTTCCGCCGCCTATAGCAAGTACGAAATCAACATGTTCTTTTCTTGCCAGTTCAATTCCTTCATAAACCAGCCCGCTTTTTGGGTTTGGCTTAACTCCGCCCAATTCAACGTATGATAGACCTTCTGCATCAAGAGAGGCTTTGACTCTGCCAAGAAGACCTGATTTTACAACAGAACCCCCACCATAATGAATAAGAACTTTTTTGCCGCCATATTGTTTAACGTATTGACCTGTTGCTGATTCCGTTTCTTTACCAAAAACGAAGTAAGTAGGACTATAAAAATTAAAGTTTTTCATTAAATAAACCTCCTAAATTTTAATTGATCAATAAAGTTTCTTACCTATTCCAAGGAGTAGGCATAAAACCCCATATACTATTGCAGGGATATGTTTACATAATGTAATCATACCCCTATCCATTTTAAAACCAGGATCACTTTTTAAAGAAGCATATTAAGCTTCTGTGTAGATACCCTCACGTAACCATTTGTTTAGCTGCTCTTTGTTCATGTG
>JBEQCC010000551.1:0-2760 GCA_041639455.1 Pelosinus sp.
CTAGTAGAGCGTATTGCTAATATTGCAAAAGCTATGGGGCGGGAACTAGCAACGCCAGAAGATGTAAGAAAAATATGGCGTATAGCAAAATAACCTAATATGAGTATCTTGGCAGAGGAGATACCAAAGACGTAGTTAAGCCTTCCGGCGTTTAGTTGCAGAGCGATTCATTGCAAAGTAGGGGAGGCTCTATTTTATTTTTAGCGAAGGTTCTAATTCCAATAGGTTAAGCGTATGATAAATCATTGATCGCCCTTGCGTTAACAAGGGCGATCGGGTAGAATAATGGGAGCAATTAGGTGAACAATTCGGCAATAATGCGTAGCAAGACTAGTAGTAGCCAGTCTGAGACGTTGAAAATGAAACGCTTCGTCTCAAGACGCATTAGAGTCACCTCCCATATTCGGTTTAAGGGCAGAGGCCGAAACTCTGCCCTTATAAAATATATGCGTCTTTATAGAAGTTTAGAACAAAAAAGTGGAAAATAAATCCATTAAATAAATAGCAGGATATACTCCGATGCAGTACATTATCAATCGAAAGATTGGTGAAGCAATAAGGTTGTAATTAAGTTATCCACAAACATTCACACCTTATTCACAGAGTTATCCACAATAGTGATCTTTTTTATGAAGGAAACCTGGGAATCCGACACGCTTTTGCCTGAGTTATCTGTTTGCGGGTCAGCGTCAGGTGCACTTGCGTATCGAATGGATCTGTTTAAGGTAACTCACTGCGCGTTTTCATCCCATTGTCAACCTTTTTGTACAAAAAAAGAACCGGGTACGCTTCTTCGTACCCGGTTCTTTTAGGGATTCACCCTCTATTCCTTAACTTATGACATTGCCCGATAAGGAACCATTTTTTATTGGATTAAACATGCCAGACAAGAATGTAAGTGTTTTAATATTTAAACGATTCCTTTTAGTATTATAAATTAATAGCTCCGGTTACTAATGCTACCACTATATTCAATACCATTAGACCAAAAGCCCACCAGATACCACCTTTTTGCAGGTCGCCAAATGTAATATCACACATTCCGACCAATAGCCATAATGCTGCTACCAGCGGGCTCAGCATGTGTATCGGTGTTCCTAACAAGGAAGCCCGGCCAATTTCAGCAGCACCTACTCCATAAGTTGCAGCCATTTGGTTTAATACTGGCAGCACACCAAAATAGAAGGCGTCATTGGATAACAGGAAAGACAGCGGAGCACTTAGTAGCGCTGTAATTATACCCATATGTGATCCCAGACCGGCAGGGATAATTCCGATTAAAAAGGTTGCCATAGCATCAGTCATTTTGGTTCCCGTCAAAATGCCCATGAATATACCTGCAGCGAAGACCACCGCAGTAACCTGTAAAGCTTCTTTTGCATGTGCCAGCATACGTCCCTGCTGTTCTTTAACTTTGGGAAAGTTTACAATTAAAGCTAATGCGCTTCCTGCTAAAAAGATGATTGGAATCGATACCCCAATCTTTTTTTCTACTAGTAACAAACCCATAAGAGTTAGGGTCATAATAAGATTCACCCAGAATAATTTTGGTCGCTTAAACTCAGGATTTTTTGAGACGACTTCGTTGGCGATGCCATCGATCATGGAATCTTCTATTTGGATTACTCCCAATCGAGCCCGTTCTTTTTTACCCAGCACATAACCCATCAATGCGATATAAGCAAATCCAAAAATGATTACGGGAACCAAGGGATTAAAAATTTCTGCAGCATCAAGTTTTAATGCTGCTAAAACCCTAGCTGTAGGAGCTGCCCATGGAAACATATTCTTTACGGCGGTAACCATTGCACAAATTACTGCTAAAATGACGGGATTGATACCGATTCTTTTGTATAAAGGCAACATTGCTGTGCAGGTTATCATGAAGACCACAGCGCCTTCTCCTTCTAAAGAGGCAATGATTGCTAGAAATGCCGTTCCCACAACAATCTTTAACGGGTCACCTTTGACCTTCTTTAATATTTGAACAATAAGTCCATCGAACAAGCCTACATCTACCATAATTCCAAAATACATAACGGCAAACATCATCATAATTGCCGTAGGTGCTATGGTCTTAACGCCATCCATCATCAACTTACCAATAGTGGGAGCGAATCCACCCAATAGACCAAATGCAATCGGTATGACGATGAGTGCGGCAAACCCAGTCATACGTTTGGACATGATTAGATACATGAAAGTAATAACCATAAAAAATCCAAGAAAAGTCAATATGATAAAAAACCCCTTTCAATAATAAATTCTATTTCATCATAAAACGAAATATTGTGAAAATATAGAAAAGGGTTATTTAGGACATTTTGTTCATTAAAAAAGTGAGAGGATTATGATCAAATGGCTGGCAGTACAAGGAAAGGGCATTAATCCAAAGGTACACAATATTGTGCAAGTTTTACTGCAATTATTGTGTACTTTTATATTCGTATTTTTATAATAGGGTTTACTTCACAAAAGTTGTTTTACCTTGCGTCTAATGCATCAAAAGTAATTAAAATATAAGAAGTTCCTCCGATAATTCGATTCATTACCAAATTTAATTAAACATTTAGCTTTCTGAGCCATTAGATCGGTAGTAAATAAAAAATTCATTAAATATAAATTAAAGATTCTTTGTAGATTTCCTAGGGTGTGTCTGAAAACTAGCGGAATGGTCGATGACGAGTAATTTTTGTGCCAGACGAGGCAAAACTTCGCAGGAATAATGGTTCTTATTTCAAAAAGTTTTAACGAAGTATG
>JBEQCC010000552.1:0-2743 GCA_041639455.1 Pelosinus sp.
TGTGGCCAGCGTTTGTGTAATGACTCTTTGCAGCTGTACTTTGTCTCGATTCATTCAGGATCGATAACGATATATTGTGGAGGTTTCTTCTATGGCAATTAAATTAGTAGCAGTGGATATGGATGAGACATTATTGGATGGCACTTTAAAAGTTTCATCGCGAACTTGTGAGGCCATTCAAAAGGCTCAGGAGCAAGGTGTTTTTGTGACGATTGCCACAGGCAGGATGTTTGCTTCGACATTGCCTTTTGCTCAGCAGTTAAATATCAAGGTACCTATCATTACCTATAATGGTGGTATGGTTCGTTCTCCAGTCAGCAAAGAGTTTCTATTTTATAAGACGATTACATCTGAGGTAGCCAGTAAAGTAGTGGCACTATTTCGGGAGCGAGGCTGGTACCTTCAGTCCTATATGAACGATCAATTGTATGTAGTGGAGCTTTGCGAACAATCTAGAATCTATGAGAAATTGTCCGGTATGAAAGCTATCCCTTTAGGGGCTGAATTCTACTCTATGAAGCATGAACCTACTAAAATGCTTTGTTTGGCAGAGCCACACGAGATGCAAGAGATTAAAAAGGGTGTTATTCAAGAGATTGGTGAAGAACTCTTTGTAGCAACTTCAAAAGCAATCTATTTGGAATTGACGCATCCTAGTGTGAATAAAGGACACGCTTTGGGTCTCTTGGCCGACTCTCTTCATATTAAGCAAGAGGAAGTAATGGCGATTGGTGATTCGAATAATGATATTCCAATGCTTGAATATGCTGGTTTCGGTGTAGCTATGGGAAATGCAACTGATAAAATAAAAGCAGTTGCCCAAGCTGTAACAAGCCATAATAATGCCCACGGCGTAGCCGAGGCCATTGAAAAATATGTATTAAGGTAATAAAAAGCTTCGTTCTTAGGGAAAATAAGAGCGAAGTTTTTTATTACTTGACAACCAGGGATACGCAAGTTATTAAAGTATGATTTTGGTTACTATAATACTAAAAAGTATGTACTTGAAAAATAGTGATCTATACTATAGAATGAAGTCATAAATTGGTATAATTTTCAATCCTATTGGATTGATAATTTTATAATAGATGAAAGGATGGTATGTATGTTATTTACTCCTATTTCCTTTAAAAATCTGACCTTAAAAAATCGGATTGTTATGCCGCCCATGTGTATGTACAGTGCAGCAGATGATGGAATGGTGACAGATTGGCATGTTATTCATTATGCCACACGGGCTGCGGGGCAAGTGGGGCTGATTATTGTAGAAGCTACTGGTATTGAACCTCGTGGCCGTATTTCCAATCAGGATTTAGGTATTTGGGATGATGCCCATATTCCAGGTCTTAAAAAGGTGGTTGATCAGGTTCATGCCCAAGGGGGAAAAATCGGGATACAACTGGCTCATGCAGGCAGAAAGAGCGGCGTTGTTAACAGCACGCCTGTGGCACCTTCCGCGATTGCTTTTAGCGAAGAATACGCCCTGCCTAAAGCGTTGACCTTGCAGGAAATCAAAGAAGTCGTTCAAAAGTTTGCCCAGGGTGCAAAGCGGGCAGTTGCCGCTGGTTTTGATATTCTTGAAATTCATGCTGCTCATGGGTATTTGATCAATGAATTTTTATCACCGCTAACCAATACTCGTACTGATGAGTATGGAGGAAGCTTTGAAAAGCGAGTACGTTTCCTAGATGAGGTTCTGCTTGCTGTCAAACAGGTCATTCCACGGGAAATGCCAATCACTGTTCGGGTATCGGCAGATGACTACCATCCAGAAGGAAACACACCGGAACTTGTTGCTGCTATGCTAAATCTGGTGAAACATAATGGTATTGATGTAGTCAATGTAAGCTCTGGTGCTGTTATAGCGGCAATGCCACGTGCCTATGCCGGATATCAGGTTGCCATGGCACTTACGATTAAAGAGAAAACCAAGCTGCCTGTATTGGCAGGCGGACTCATTACAGAGCCTGCTCAAGTTCTGCAAATGCTTAAAGCTGGTATTGATTTAGTATACACAGGCAGAGAATTGCTGCGAAATCCTTATTGGCCTTTGCAGGCTGCTCATGTTCTGCAGGAAGAAGTACAATGGCCTGAAGCCTATGTGCGAGCCAAATGGTAAAATAGAAAAAATAGAGATTATCGTAACGATAGTCTCTATTTTTTATCCGCAGATTTTGCTGCAAAAGAATTTACATTTTGTAGCAAGAAGTGTATGATAATATTGTAAACCAATATTGATATATTGGTTTACTAATGAGGATAACAGAATAAAGTAGCATCGAGTTGTCATTGCGAGCAGCGCGAAGCAATCCCCTCCACGTTAAAAGAGTGCTTTATTTTGTTCACAAATGATAAAAAGCGAAAAATATTGCCTGCTAGCAGTACTTCACTGGCTTCGTGCCTTCGTGGTTCAAAAAGCTTTTTTATTTAAATAATACGTTAACTTGAAAATATTATTGGTTAACAAAAAAGGAGGATTCCAGCGTGTACTATAATACTCGAAGATTGACGGAGACGGCACTGCTGACTACTTTGATTACCGTTTCTGGTGCGATTAAACTGCCTGGCTTCATTCCAGGTACGGAGTTTCAATTATCAGCTCCTTTGGCGGTGGCGATTTGTGGGGTTTTTGGCTTTACCAAGTACATAACAGCAGGTATATTATCGAGTCTCATTGGTCTTATATTGGGTACTCAGAATTTGCTGAATGTGGGTATTGCCATGATTTTTCGTTTAGTCGTAG
>JBEQCC010000553.1:0-2720 GCA_041639455.1 Pelosinus sp.
CGTTGAATAAAATTTACTTTTTTTAAGCCACAATCAGTACAGAATTTTTCTTCCGCTACGATTAACATGTTTTTGGATAATTCTTTTGGTACCGTTATAAATATATCCCAAGTACTTAGCGTAGTATGAACTTCAACCTTGGTAATTTTACAATATTTAATTAGTTCTTTATCTTCAGCCTTCATTGGTAATTGTGAAAGGAAAGACAAGAAATTTTCAGGATTATCAGGTATAATACAATAACTATACATTGTCACAAACCTCTTTCGTGATCAAACACTCTTTAGAAATATAAGCTTTAATAAGGAATAAGAGAATTTTGATACTTTGTCATTCTTTTATTTTAACATAGTTCTTATAAAATAGAGAGTGTAATTGAAGACCTACTTAGTATATATCAGCAGAAAGTATACACAAAAAGAATTAGGATTTCTCTTTAGTGTATACTTTCTCTACTAGCAAGGGGTATAGGTTTAAATAACATTGTTATTCTATTGAACCAACCTTTAAATGATGCGTACCATTTACTAATGAAACCAATACTTGATTGTCATAATACTCAAGTATATTAATCGCGGTATTATCTTGCTTTATATTCCAGAGATAGTTCAAATGAATATTAAGCACTGCACATAAAATAGTACGTATGGTTCCACCATGAGAAACAACAACAATCGTTTGATCTGGGTGTTTTTCTACTAATTTTGTTAAGGCAATGGTAGATCTTTCTTTTACTGCTCTAAAGGTTTCACCCTCTGGGATTTCAATTTCATCAGGATGAGTAAGAAGCTTAGCCATCAGATCTGACCACTGATCATTGATAGCAGCGTAGGTTAGACCTTCCCATTTACCAAAATTAATTTCTCTAAATTCAGGTATAGTTTTAACCTGCAGTTGATGTTTTTTAGCAATGCATTCGGCTGTCGTAAAAGCACGGCATAAATCACTGGCATATACAGCAGAAATTGATTCTTCTGCTAGACTATTTGCTGCCAAGTTAGCTTGTCGTATGCCTTCTTCAGTTAAAGCTACATCACAATGTCCTTGATATTTCATTTCTATGTTCCACTGTGTTTGTCCATGACGGACTAAAATCACTTTTGTCATTAAATTCCTCCTAATAGCCTTTTCAAAGTATCGATTAAAATACGATTTTGTTCCTTATTTTTTACAGCTACCCGGATGTACTCTGAAGATAATCCTGGGTAATTACTGCAATCACGAATTAAAATATTATGCTTTTCCATAACGTTTCGTAATTGCTTTGCTGTCATAGCTGTCTCTTTAATATTTATTAAAATGAAATTAACAGATGGTAAGTATGGCTTTAAAATTTTTATTGCTAATAAGTTATTATATAACTCTATTTTTGCTTCTGCAACATAGTCTTGGCTTAGTTGCTGATAATCATTATCGGATAATGCAACAACACCAGCATTTTGTGCCAAAGTATTAACATTCCAAGGATCTTTTCCTGCGTGTAACATCATGGTAATTCTAGGGCTGGCTAGACTAAAACCAAGCCGTAGCCCTGGTATGGCGTAAAACTTGGTAAGTGAATGTAAAATGATAAGGTTTTCATATTGCGTTAATAAATGACGACAAGTGTAAGTAGCTGCATTGGGTAAAAAGTCGATAAATGACTCATCAATGACTACATAGGTATTCTGTATTTTAGCGACTTCTAATAGCTTTTCTAGCTGTTTATTTGTCAATAAGGTACCAGTTGGATTATTAGGATTGCAGATAAATATTACATCAATATCAGTAAATCGTTTCATTAGTTTTTCTATATCAATCTCAAAACTATCTCGCTCGTCAAGATAAAAATATTCGATATTTGCTCCACTAGCTCTTGCTGCACGTTCGTATTCACTAAATGTTGGTGCAGTTACTAATACTCGTTTGGGAGCTAGCATATGACATAAAATATACATCAGCTCTACCGCTCCATTACCTATTGTTATTGATGCATAGTCTACTCGATAATGTTGGTTGATTGCATTCTTTAAAGCATAACCTTGCGCATCAGGATAATGGATGATGGATTCTAGAGACTCATGTAATGTTTGTCGAATTTTTTCTGAGATACCTAAGGGATTAATATTAGCACTAAAATCTACTATTTCAGAGAAACCGCCACCTGTCTCTCGCATTTTAGCATACAAATTACCACCATGTTCAAAAGCATTGATTCCACTCATTACTATCACCTTCTTGTTTCATTAATCCACCAGAAATAAATTTTACAATACGCAAAAATTTAACACTATTACAGTGCCTATTGATCTCTTCGATACAAGGCGAACAGTGCTGCAGCCGATTTGGCGGAAATAGGACTCCAACCACAGTACCGCTGTGAGCAATATTTACTCCCACTGCTCCCCAGGATAAACTAATGCTGATCATTTCTTCTAAATAGGGTTTAAACAATATTTTCTGATTCGCTAATGCACTAAGAGTAGATCCCTTACCGAGAAGAAAGAGATCATTTGTAGTAAGTCCTTTAACAATTAAATTCATAGCCTCTTGTACTTGTAACTCTTTAGCTTGGTTTAACTTTTCTAAGTCATTGCGTTGATTAAAGTAAAGGGTATTTATTTCTCCTCCAACATCAAAAATTGCAATATACATTGGAATTGCATTTCCTAAGCGCTGACGAATATGTCCTTGTATATGGTCAAATAATACAATACCCGGATAAAATATACCATCGGTAG
>JBEQCC010000554.1:0-2736 GCA_041639455.1 Pelosinus sp.
CATATGCCTGGTGTACCTTTATTAGCTGACTATGTTCGTTCTAAGAATTTAGATGATCTCATTGTTGTATCGCCGGATCTAGGTGGCGTTACACGTGCGAGACAATTAGCAGATCGATTACATGCACCGATTGCAATTATTGAAAAGCGCCGCCCCATGCCTGGTGTAGCAGAAGTCATGAATTTGATTGGTAATGTAGAAGGAAGAACTGCTGTTATGATTGATGATATTGTAGATACGGCTGGATCCTTGACAGAGGGTGCTAATGCATTAATAAAATTTGGTGCAAAAGAAGTTTATGCCTGTTGTACACATGGGGTTTTAAGTGATCCTGCTGTAGCTCGCATTGAAGCATCCACGATTAAAGAACTTGTAATTACCAATACGATTCCTTTGCCTCCAGAAAAAGAAAATGCAAAAATAAGGGTATTATCGATTGCGCCTCTTTTGGGTGAGGCCATTCTTAGGATTTTTGGTGAACTTCCAGTAAGTAGAATGTTTGACGAATAATCCATATCGAAAAGAAACAGGGCGCATAATGCGTCCTGCTTTTTTAATCAATTGAAAAGCGGAAGTTTCTACGAGGAGCACGTTAACCGCAGAGGACACAGCGATTTTTAACCTTATCTATCTTTTTTCAGCGTTCCCTGCGCCTTTGCGATTCGATTTTGGTTTTAAAGGGCACAAAGGCTTTTTTTATCTCTCAGTGTTCTTGTGGTTTAAGTAAGATATTCCAACCCACGTTTCGGATGTTTGTTCTCTGTCTGTCATATGATATAATTCCAGTAAGGCTGGTGATGATAATGGAAGAGTGGGGAGCAAATGAAAAAATAAGCATAGAACAGGCTGAGTATACTGATATTTCAGCTATTGCAGCTTTATTTACCGCAAGTTTTGATGAGAGTGTACGGCATCATTGCGGAGGAAAGTTGCCAAAACCACAGGCCATGCAGGATGTATTTACTTTAGTATACCAGGCAGAACCCCAGGCTGCATTAGTGGCTCGTACTTTATCAGGAAAAGTGGTTGGTTACTGCTTCGCCCCCACACAATTATCGAATTTATGGTTCAGGGCATTAGCAAGAGGGCATTTGCTGCGATGGACGTGGCGCTGGCTAACGGGACAGTACGGTTTCGGCTTGCACCCTGTGAAGGTGATTGTCATGAATAAAATAGCCTTTCTCTCTTCTGCTGTAACTCCTATGAAAAGGGACAATGCTCGGATTTTATCCATTGCTGTAGCACAGGAGGCTAGGGGGCAAGGGGTGGCTGGTAAGCTTTTGGACAAAGCAATTCAATATTTCTCCCAAAGAAAGGCAACCCTCGTGCGCTTGGAAGTCCGTCCTAATAATGCTGCTGCCCTTTCATTATATAAAAAATGGGGTTTTATCCCGGCTGGTTATACAGAAGATTCTCAGGGCAAGTGGTTAATTATGTTTAAAGAAATGGAGCGTCATCATGTTCGATCTGAAAATACGCTTGATTAATATGCTGGGACTACTAACCATAATTGTAATAGCTGGTTTAATGCTGGATTATCGTAATGTTTTAAAGAAGCCTATGCGTATAGGAATGAGCTTAGCTATACTGGGGATTACGGCGGGTATTTTTTTAACTTTGAGTGCTGTACTGCCAGAAAATGATGTGTTTGGCAGAGTGTTCTCCAATGCTAAAACTACGCAGAAGGTGGTAGCCCTTACTTTTGATGATGGTCCGTACCCGCCATATACAGAGCAAGTACTGGATGTGCTAAAAGAATATAATGTACCTGCCACTTTCTTTGTTGTTGGGAAAAATGTGGAAAAATATCCTGAACTGGTGAAGCGTATTGCTGATGAGGGACATCAGATTGGGAATCATACCTATCATCATATTGACTTATTAAAAGCCAATCGCAAGGTTATTGCTGAGGAAATCGATAACACGAGTAAGGCGATTCTATCAGCTGCAGGTATAAGTCCTCGTCTCATGAGACCTCCTCATGGATTTCGCGATCCAGCAGTTATGGAAATGATGGCAGAGCGTAACATGAAGGTTGTGGAGTGGTCTGTCATGAGTCGTGATTGGACCAATCCGGGAGTGGATACTATTGTGGAGCGTACCGTAAAGAAAGTGAAAAATGGTTCGATTATTCTTATGCATGACGGGGATGGTATAATGTCTCAGGATTCTCGTATACAAAGCGTCGAAGCGGCACGACGTATTATTCAAATTCTGTCGGCGCAAGGATATACCTTTGTAACCGTAGATGAAATCCTGGAAAAAACGGAGGACGTGAAAGGGTGAAAATTGTAGTAGGCCTTGGTAATCCAGGGCAACAATATAGCGCAACTCGCCATAATATAGGTTTTATGGTTGTTGATGAATTGGCTCAGCGTTTAGGTATTGATAGATGGAGAAATCAGAAAGAGGCATTGGTTGCTGAATATAAAGGAAATGACACCATATTACTGGTTAAGCCTCAGACATATATGAATTTAAGCGGCGTGGCCGTGGGAGAACTGGCTCGTTGGTATAAGGTTGCCGTAGAAGACATTATTATTATTTTTGATGATATGGATTTGCCTACAGGTCGATTGCGCTTACGAATGAAAGGGGGTTCAGGAGGGCATCGGGGCATTGAGTCTTTATTGACACATTTAAGTAAGGATTCTTTTCCCCGGGTTCGTGTAGGTATCGGTCGTCCTTCTGCAGGATGGCAGGTAGTGGACTATGTTTTGAGTTCGTTTACTGCTG
>JBEQCC010000555.1:0-2736 GCA_041639455.1 Pelosinus sp.
AGATTGCCACGTCGGCTGTCGCCTCCTCGCAATGACAATAGTGTCAAGTGGATATTTTGGTGTTGAGCCAGAATTTTTCACTTATTTAATTACTATGCTTTACCGCTTGCTCCAAACCATTGTATGTAGTGTGTCAGTTTATCAGAGTAGCCTTTAAACATGAAACTGCAAGCTTCTGTTATTTTACTTATTTCTTGTTTTTTTATCGATTCTTGAAATAAAGCATATCCTGCCATATCCAAATCAGTATATAAATTGAGTTTTGTTATTCCATACCCGATGGCCTTTTTTAAGTTTTCATCTCCTGTGCCTGAGCATCCATGAAGTACTAAAGGAACATCCACTGTATGATTTAGCTTATCCAGCAAATCAAACTGCAATTCCGGCTTGCCTTTATACACACCATGGGACGTTCCGACAGCAACAGCAAGACAATCCACACCTGTCATTTCTACAAATTGAATTGCTTCATTTGGGTCTGTAAGTCCCTGATCCTTGGTTTCTGTATAGTCACACCCCTGACCAACATGACCTAATTCTGCTTCTACTGTTACACCTACGGCGTGAGCAAAGGTAACAATTTCTTTCACGGCTTCTACATTCTTGTCAAAAGGCAAGGTTGAACGATCAACCATGACCGATGTAAAGCCGGCACGTATAGCCTTCACTACCTGCTCTAACTCTTGTCCATGGTCTAAATGAACTGCAACTGGTACCGATGCGTTCTGTGCCATTTCTACGGCAATTTTACCAAATTCAAAAAGATCAGCCATTACAGGATAAAGGGCAATAATGATTGGCGCCTTTTCTCTTTCGGCAGCTCCGATTGCTGCTCTTATGCTATCTTCATTCCATGCATTAGGAGCTGCCACCCCGTAAGACCTCTTTTTGGCATCTGCCAGAATGCTTTTCATATCTGTAAGCATACTTTCACCTTCATTTTCTCTATATTTTATTCTAAGGCACTTATATCTGCCGCTTATTTATTTTTCTTAATTTCAGCTGAATTAAAGCAAGTAGCAAGGCTGTCTTCCTGGAAAAATGGCTTCATTGTTCCTTCTAATATGGAGGCTGACCCTTCTGAAACATCTTTTCTTTGCCCTGCTAAATGAGGAGTCAGAATCACATTGTCCAATTTGACTAAAGGACTGGTCCCAGGCAGAGGCTCTGTATAATATACATCCAGGGCTGCCCCCGCTATTTTCCCCTTCTGCAATACCTCAATCAGCGCTTCTTCGTCAATAATTTCTCCTCTTGCAACATTGATGAAGTATGCAGAAGGTTTCATCTTATTAAAGAGTTCTCTGCTGATAATGCCTCTGTTTGATTCAACGGGGGGAATGTGAATGGTTATAAAATCACTGTTTACAAACAGTTCCTCCAGAGTACATACCGTGCCATACTCACCCACTATCTTTTTATCTAAAAACGGATCATACACTTGTACGTCCATACCAAGTCCGGCTGCCTTCTCAGCGACTTTTCGCCCTATTTTGCCAAGGCCAACCACGCCAAATTTTTTATTTTTAAGGGTAAGCCCTCTAAAGCTTTCGAACTCTTCCCAGCTTGGTACTTCTCTATTGAGATCGCCTGCCCATCTGCCCTCTTTTACGTACCGGTCAGCTCTCAATATATTTCTGCAAAGGGCCAAAGCGAAGGTGATCGTAAGATCCGATACTGGTTCAACAGACCGTCCTGGAGCATTAAAGAAATAAATTCCTTTATCCGTAACAGCGTCCACATTTACACTTACAGCATCCGATCTGCAGCAGCCAATCGCAATAAGATCCTTGCCTGCCTCAATCACTTGTTTTGTAACAGGGGATGTATGAACCACCAGCAGATGCACGCCATCAATCCTGCTGATCAGTTCTTGGGGGTGCCCACAATATTCGGTAACGCTATCATCGCCTATATCATCTTTTTTTTCTCTGCTCATCGGTTTATCCATTACTTGATCAAAAGAATCGATTTCATAATCATAACCTTCCAATACACGCCTGGTAGCTTCAATCAGATCTTTCGTTTTTACCCAATCGTCTCCCACGACTAATGCTTTTATTTTTTTACCTTTATTCATACTAACACCCTCCTCTTATTTGTTTTAATCAGCATTTACGATCTCAGATACAAGAATCTGTAACCCTTCTTCTGCCGATTTTACACCATAGAGTTTTGTAATATTTTCTTCCACCTTGCAATAATTAACAATATTCTTCAAGTAATTAATATGACCATTCTCACCCTTGAGTGCCAGTAAAAACAGGATTCCAACATTCAGCTTGGAATCACTGTTTCCCATTTCTGAAAACTCGATCAGGTGATCAGATATCCCCAGCACAACCGACTGCTTTATTACATTCTCGTGTTTAGAATGAGGAACTGCTATAGCAATCGGTTTGGTTGGAAGACCAGTAGGATAGGCATCTTCCCTTTCAATTGTTGCATGTTCATACTGTTCATTGACATACCCTTTCTCCAGCAAATGATTCGTTAAAGAATGTATTGCTGCTTCTTTTGTAGTTATGTTCTTCAACATTACTACATCATAAAATATAGTGTCTGCTTCATTGCTCATATTTCCCCTCCTCCTAGTCTTTTGCTGTTTGCTAACCATGTGCTTACACATCCTCCTATAATGAATTTTCTCTTATAAGCCAGATGTGTAAGCGTATCTTTTCATACCCTTAGCTATGTAGCTGCCAATATGAAGAAATCTTACTATAACAATCCTAT
>JBEQCC010000556.1:0-2735 GCA_041639455.1 Pelosinus sp.
CAGGGACGCTGTCATCCTTTTCACCAGCTCTCTGACATCCCCAATATCACGGAGCACTATTACGACACCAATTACCTCATGATTCGTATCCTTAAGAAGAACGGTACTAACCACACAATAGCTGCTGATGCATTCAACGAACATCTCTTGCTCCTTATAGGAGCAGCCCGTTTTTAACGTCTCTGCCACCAGTGCATTCCAGGAGGAATTCTCTATGGATTGTCCGATCATTGTTCCTGGAGAAATCTTTAGGATGCGAGCAGCGGCAGCATTACATTGAATAATACTGCCATCACAATTCACTACTAAAATTCCGTCTCGGACGGAAGTTAAGACAGCATCAAGCTGTTCTCCCCTTTCTTTTGAAGGCATAAAGCGGGTTATCTCCACACTATGTACATCATCTACCCCTTTTAGTGCCTCAATCAGTTCTTTCTGGTCCTTTTGAAGCATATCTTGGCACTCTAAGAACACAGCCCCTTGCTCCACTTCAATGGTTACGATGTTAATTTTGCGTTCTTCCAGAATGATGCTAATATCGCGGACTAAACCAATACGGTCATTACAAGGCATGCGCAAACGCAAGCTTCTCACTCCTCTTTACTCACATGTAGCTGGATCGATATTTATAAGACCTTGCTGGCTGATTTCAATAAAATTTTCACGCCAGAAATCAAGAATTTTTTTATTCTTCGGCCAGTTTTCATTAGAATTAATAATTACTAGATTACAGATTTCTAACATCCCCTTGACGTCTTCGTCATAGGAATATAGTCTTTTTTCAATATTACTGTCACTCCGACTATAGATTCTTTGCCTGCATTCATTTTTTGAAGCAAAAACCCCTACTAATAAAACCCTTTCATTAAAATGCTTTTTCAATTCTCTGGCACCATGAACATCTACTACAATTGACCTCGTTTGCTGATTCTTTACTACTTCATGTATGGTCTTCAGATTGGATGCATACAGATTTCCGCTATATTCGGTAACTTCCAGCAACTCCCCCTTCTCTTTCATCCCAAGTATGTTTTCACGAGTAGTAAAGTGGTAATGTACACCATCAACTTCGCTTTTTCTTGGTTTTCTCGAGGTAAAAGTAATAATAGGGGCAGCACCCACATATTTTTGTATCGTTGTCTTCCCTGAACCACTAGGGCCTGTAAATGAAATAATCGAGAACATGATTCACCCCCGGATAGTATAAACTTATCATACTTTATATATATTCTTTGAAAATGGAATATATATTTTTTTATGAGAAAAACCCTTAAAGAAGTCTCCTTCTATACCAAAAGGTAGAAGGAAGATTCTTTTTCATTATCGAACTACATTAAGTCATTATAATACTATTTTTGACAACTCTTCTCTAAATCCAGTTTACCTAGGAGGAAATCCATGCCAAGAACCTACAAAAAAAGAGTCAGCAAGAACCATACAATTAATAAGGCTATTTTGCCTCAAATAAATAGCAGCGCTGTTGCTACCAGAATACTGTCTGCAATTCGCACCACTCCATTGGGAATTATACTGATCGCCGGCATCGCATTCTTTCATCTTGATGATCTGCCAGTTTCCTTTATCTCTGCCATACCGACCATCTCTTATATGATACTTCTTTTCGGAATTGCAATTACCTCCTGTTTTAACCGAAGTCGTGCATTTTTTATCTTATTGATTCTATTTTTAAGCCAGTTAGGAATGTCTATCCCGATTCCTACACATTTAGATAAAACCGTTGCCTTGCATGGTATTTATTTAACAGTTAGTCTGCTGCTTCCTTTAAATTTGCTCTTTTTTGCATCTTGGTCAGAACGAGGAATTTTTTCAAGCTGGGGAAAAAGATGCTTTTTATTCATTTTTCTTCAAGTGGTTTTTGTTATGGGTTTAGTATTATCAGGAGATAAAGAGCTTTTCAGCGAAATCAGTAAAAAACTGTTTGCTTTTTCTTTTATGCCCGAAACACCCATTCCTGATGCTGCTCTAGCTGCCTTTTTTCTGTCAGGCGTGTTACTATTGATCAAACGTCGAAAAAATAATACTCACTTTAAAACAACTATTTTTTGCGTCTTAGCAGCAGTCGCTTTTGCCCATCATTTTTATGCAGCTCATATTGCAATTCCCTTTTTTTATGCTGGTGCCGGATTAATGATCATCGTGTCGGTGATTCAAGACTATTATGTTAAAGCCTATTTAGACGAGCTAACAGGTTTACCCTCACGCCGTTCCCTAAACGAAGACATGCTAAAACTTGGCAGCAACTATACCATTGCGATGGTCGACGTCGACTTTTTCAAAAAGTTTAATGACACCTATGGGCATGATGCAGGTGATGATGTCCTTCGCTTAATTGGTAAGGTCATGAAAAACTTTAAAGGTGGCAAAACCTTTCGGTACGGCGGTGAGGAGTTTACGGTATTATTCCCTGGTAAAAGCCTCAGTGAAGCAATCCCTTATTTAGAAGTGCTGCGCGAGGAAATCGCAAAAAGTAAATTTGTATTACGCCAGGATAATAAACGCAAAAAAAATACCAATAAAAAGCTAAGTATTACCGTCAGCATCGGCGCAGCAGACTCCAATCATAAAGAAATCAACCCTGATGAAGTCATTAAATTAGCAGACAAAGCCTTGTACCGAGCCAAAGAAAATGGCCGCAATTGTGTCAGTCAATGACAAAATACAGACTCTTCTTCTTGTCGTTGCGAACAAAGTGAGCAATCTCTTAACAAGCAGGG
>JBEQCC010000557.1:0-2734 GCA_041639455.1 Pelosinus sp.
CGGAGAGTTCCTTTTGCTTGGCATTCTTCTCGAGGTCGCCCAGAAGTTTCTTGACCGGCTGATAGATGACCCTTTGATAAATCTCCAGAAACATGATGGTAAGCAGCGCGGAAAATATCAGTATTCCGACCCCCAAAGAAATCACGAACTTGATATGAAAACTGTTCAACGCGCCCCAATCGCTAAACGGAGAAAATCAAGCATTTTAAACATGTATACACTCCTTTGAATAATATAGATATAGTTGTATATATTAGCAAGATAGTTTAAGATTCCTGTATAGCATATGGAAAAATATCGTTCTTATACTTTATAAAAGTTTACGATGCCCTGAAAAATACTTTCAGCTATTTTCGTTCTACCATCAATACTTGATAGCAGAACTTCTTCCTCTGGGTTTGAAATAAAGGCTGCTTGGATTAAAATAGCGATCATTTTTGTATAGCGGATAACATAAAAACTTGCAAATCGAGATGAATGGTCTTTAGTTCCTAACTCTGTTACTAAATTTTTCTGTACAAGAGCGGCTAATTTAATGGATTGGGGATCACCATAATGAAAAGTAGTGGTCCCTACAGCTGTGTTGCCGGTAAAGGAATCATTGTGTATACTGATGAAGATATCAGCACTTGAATCTTTGGCAATTTCTACTCGGGCAGCAAGTTCTTCTCCAACGGAAGCATCAGGCAAAGAAACATTGCGATCACTGTCACGAGTCAGTACTACTGTTGCGCCATTATTTTCTAGCATATCCCGCAAAAGTAATGTGATTGCTAATGTGTTATCCTTTTCCATTGTTCCAGATGGGCCAATAGCGCCAGGATCGTTTCCGCCATGCCCAGCGTCAAGACAGATGATTTTGCCCAATAAACGTTGACTTTCGGGTTCATCGATTACTGGTGCAGGACGATCTAAAGAGCCAGGAGCTACATAATTAGGGGAGTAAATATACACTAATTCATTGGCTGTGTCATAAGTGATCCGCCAATGAAGTGTTTGTGACATCGCTTTTAGTGTCATTAATAAGTCTCTACTAACCCGGACATTAACAGGTACTTTTTGTCCATCTATGACTATCCGCATTATGGCACCTTCCTTTAAAGGTTACTTTTATTTTATAGTATTCAAAACACACGCTGGTGGTGAATACTAAGGAAAGAAGAGCGTATAAAAGGAGTAATCCATAAGTAGGAAACTTAATATTTGAATATATATGGAGTGATTGTATAGTGAAAGTAGTTTTATCAACGTTGAATGCGAAGTATATTCATTCATCATTAGCTTTGAAATATCTGAAAATGGTAGCTTGTAACATAGTCGATTCTGAGATTGTGGTAAAAGAATATACAATCAATAACGATTTACTTGTTATATTGAGTGATATTTATAATGAAAAGCCTGATATTATTGGGTTGTCCTGTTATATATGGAACATTGATATGACATTGAAATTGGCTGGACTGCTTAAGAAAGTATTACCTAAAGTGGTTATTATATTGGGAGGACCAGAAGTATCTTATGATCCTTTGGATGTGATGAAAAGAAATAGTGGGATTGATTATGTGGTGCAAGGAGAAGGCGAAGACACGCTTCGAGCGTTATTGACAGCACTAACCTCTAATACAACGATTTATACTATTGAAGGTTTGTCATTTCGGCAAAAGGAAGAAATTATTGTAGGCAATCTGCAAATTATTGAAAATATAAATACAATACCCTTTCCTTATCGTGATAGTGATATGGAGCAGTTAAAAGATAAAATCATTTATTATGAAAGTGCCCGAGGATGTCCGTTTTCTTGTCAATATTGTCTATCAAGTGCTACCTCAGGTGTACGTTTTTTAAATTTAGATCGTGTATACAAAGAATTAGAATTCTTTATTAGACATAACGTAAGGCAAGTCAAATTTGTTGATCGGACTTTTAATGCTAAGAAAGAACACTATTTACCTATATTACGTTTTTTAGCAACACAAGATTGTCGTACTAATTTTCATTTTGAAATTGCTGTTGATCTTCTAGATGATGAGGTATTGACATTTTTAAAAGACGTACCTGTAGGAAGATTTCAATTTGAAATTGGTATTCAATCTACTTATGAACCTACACTTAATAAAATTTCTAGGCATAATAATTGGTCTAAAATCGTTGAAAATGTAACGCGCATTATTTCAAATCAAAATATACATGTACATTTAGATTTAATTGTAGGACTACCTTATGAAAGTTATACACAGTTCGGGCAGTCGTTTAATGACGTCTACCAACTACGACCACATATGCTGCAAATCGGTTTTTTGAAAATGTTAAAAGGAGCTGGGCTTCGTAATATTGCCAATGAATGCGGCTACGTGTTCCTGGATGAAGCACCTTATGAAGTATTAAGTAATAATAGCCTAACTTATGGGGAAGTAAGAAAGCTTAAAATAGTAGAAGAAGTTTTTAATCAGGTGTATAATACAGGACGATTCAATTATACGTTAGATTTTTTAATTCGATTGCATGGCGGCAATGCTTTTCGTTTTTACGATGATTTATCCACCTATTGGGAAGAGGAACAGCTGCATTTAGTCGCTCATAGTAATAAGTCAATCTTTAAATACTTATTAGATTTTTGTTCGATTCACCATGAAAAAGAGAGAAGCATTTGCCAGGAATTTTTAAAGTTTGATGCTCTTATGAGTGAGAAAGGCACAATACAACCAGAGTTTTTGTCTTGGAATCAAGATCGATG
>JBEQCC010000558.1:0-2708 GCA_041639455.1 Pelosinus sp.
GCACACGAACTTTAACTGTAATCGACATATAGTTTCTCCCATCTCATTATCGTGGAGTATTATGCAAAGTCTTCTGCTTCTACTCGAATTACATTACTTACTGTATTTACCACTGACATGCCGGAAATTGTATTAATAGCCAATCGTAGATTAGCATCGGATACTTGGTAAGTAATCAATACCAGTTCAGAAGAGTTATTTACTTTTCGTTTTTGAATTACAGAGTGTAAACTTACTTGCTGTGCACCAAAAGCACCAGCGATTGCAGCTAATACACCAGGCTTATCTGCCACTAGTAATCGAATATAATAAGGTGATTCTGTATTTTGTACAGGACAAAAACTTTTTTGCGAAAAACAAGTGCAAAGAATACGGCTGTTTGCATTATGGGTAATATTACGAGCTACATCAATAATATCAGATACTACAGCACTAGCTGTAGGCATACCACCAGCACCGCGTCCATAAAACATAGTTTCTCCTACCGCATCACCTTTTATATAAATAGCGTTAAAAACATCGTGAACTGAAGCTAACGGATGCTTTGCAGGGATAAATGCTGGGTGTACACGTACATCAATACCACGCTCATCATCTTTAGCAATTGCCAGTAACTTAATTACATATCCAAGTTCTTTTGCATAAGTAATATCTTCTGTGGAGATATTAGTAATACCCTCAACGCAAACATCATCAATAGATACTCTACTGCCGAAGGCAATCGAAGCTAGTATTGCAATTTTGCGAGCAGCATCAAATCCTCCCACATCAGCAGTAGGATCAGCTTCAGCATATCCCTTAGCCTGAGCTTCACCTAAGACACTATTAAAATCCAGGCCTTCATTTGCCATTTTAGTAAGCATGTAATTTGTTGTACCATTAATGATTCCCATAACTTCGCTAATTTTATTTGCTGCCAAACATTGCTTTAAAGGGCGAATAATAGGAATTCCTCCAGCAACGCTGGCTTCAAATAAAAAGTCTACCTTACTCTTATCAGCAGCTTCAAATATTTCCTGACCGTATTTTGCTACAACATCTTTATTGGCAGTTACTACATGTTTACCAGCGACTAATGCTTGAACAATATAGTCCTTAGTGGGATTCATGCCACCCATGACTTCCACTATAATATCAATATCCGGATCATTAATAACATCATCAATTGTAGTGGTAAATTCAGCATCTACATCTATGTTTCTAGTTTTATCAAGTTGACGGATCATTATTTTTTTTATATTTACAGGTACGCCAACCTTTTGTGAAATATCATTCGCATTTTCGGTAAGTATTTTAACAACGCTAGTTCCGACAGTTCCCATACCAAGTAAACCGATAGTAATTGTCTTTCTCATTATTGTTTCGCTCCTTTTTAAGCTTGACCTAAGACTTCTAAGCGTTTAACGCCTTCAACCATTCTTACTTTATCTAGTAAAGCTTCTAAATCAATTACTAATTCAGCCGTTTCAATAGAAATGGTAGCATTGGCTACACCTTGAAGTGGTATACCTTGGTTAATCGTTAGCACACTGCCACGTTCATTGGCAATTGTATTTAACACTCTTGATAGAACACCTTGTTTATGTTCAAGTAAAAGTGCTAATGTTACTATCTTTTCTTTACTCGCTTCGTAAAAAGGAAAAACATAATCTTTATATTTATAGTAAGCACTGCGACTCAATTCCATTTTTTCTACAGCCTCATTAATTGTACGGGCTTCACCACGTTTTAACATATCTTTTACTTTAATTGTCTTTTTTATCGCTTCAGGTAATATTTCTTCACGAACTAGAAAAAATACAGATTTTTGTCCTATCACTACTATACCCCCTTAGTATTACTCATGCGGATAATAATCTATTCTCAGTAGACAGTATAGCACTACTACACTACAAAAAACAAGTATTATTAATAAAAAAAATGGTCAATCTGTACAGATTGACCATTTTTTATCAATTTCTCAGCTATCATTTTTGTTTTTATAAGTTTTATTTAAAAAATGATACATATTAATCCGCCACTCCCATCATTTACAACTTTTTGTAAGGTATCACGCAATTTTATCTGTGTATTTTCTGGCATACCAGCAAGTTTATTTTGAATGCCTTCCCGTACTAAAGCATTGAGTGATTTACCAAATAAATTTGTCCGCCATATTTTTTCTGGTTCTCCTTCAAATTCTCTCATGAGATATTGAACGAGTTCTTCGCTTTGCTTTTCACTACCAATAATAGGTGATATTTCAGCCTGAACATCTGTTCTAATAATATGTAATGACGGTGCAGATGCTTTTAATCTCACACCAAAGCGATTCCCCGTTTTTATAATTTCTGGTTCCTCTAGGACCATTTCATCTAGCTGTGGTGATACAATGCCATATCCAGTTAAATTAACTTGCTCTAACGCACTTGCTATTTTATCATACTCACGTTTTGCAACAGATAAGTCTTGCATTAGGCGTAATAAATGGTGTTCACCAGAAATCGTAAAGCCTGTCAATTCTTCTAATACTTGATAGAATAAATCAGTTCTGGCTGTAATCTCAATTACTGCAATCCCATTTCCAAGGTCCATATCGTGCAAGATTACATCTGCAATAAAATCATAACCTGATAAATCATCAATGGCTCGATCAATATCTCTAAGTCTTCTTACATATTGGACTACTTCGCGTACTGCACCATCAAATTTTTCTCTAAGCCAATGAT
>JBEQCC010000559.1:0-2700 GCA_041639455.1 Pelosinus sp.
AGGGATATGGGTATAGAAAGGAAGCTATTATGATGTATCTTATCTGATAGCAGTAAAATAAGCAGTAATGCACTAGAAAAATAAAAATAGGGAGTTGCTTTTATTATGAGAAAACTAACAGCATTAATGATGGTGGTATGCATTTTTATGTCAGTGACAATGAATACAGGCTTTGCAATGACACAAGAGGAGTTAGAAAAAGAGCAACAAAAAGCAGCGAATGTATTAGATAACACCCCAGAAGTGACCTGGTATGATTTAGAAGCAAATCCGGAGGCATACAGTGAGAAGGTTGTAAAATTTAAAGCTACCTTTTTAAAGGCATATGATAAATGGGGCGGATTTGAAGATGAGGATGGAAATCTAATGATACTTATGCCATTAACTTATCGGTTTAAACCTGGAACAGAATATACAATAGCAGCAACCTTTAAAGTAATGAAAGACAATGCGACACCTGGTAAAGGGCGATTGGCAATATTCATATATGAAAAAGCGCATTTGCCAATTGCGTCTGAATATGGATTATAGTTTGATATAAAAGTATATAAGGAAGGGCGGTCTCAAATGCAAAAGCATAAGAGGCAGCCCTATTATTATGTAAATAGCAAGAACCAAAATATAATTAGTGGAAAAAATGAAATATTTAAAGATAGAAATGAAAGAAATGACTGTTTAAGAAGGGGGAAGTAAAAAATTGGAGAATATAGTTCATAATGTTGTTGAGCGGAAAGAAGAGCAGCAGTGATTGGCAACAGCAAAGAATTTAGAAAGATATACTTGTAGCAATGAGAAGCCGGATAGAGAGAATCATGCGATATAATAAAAGGATACTCAATTGAGGTGAAGAAATGCTTAGGGAAATTACCAATGAATTAGTCCGAATTGAATCAGAAAACGGAGTTAAGATTTTATATGCTGTTGAGTCTGGCAGTCGGGGTTGGGGATTTGCTTCTAAAGATAGCGACTATGATGTGCGCTTTATTTATATTCGTCCATTATCAGAATATCTTAGTATTGAGGAATACAAGGATTATATAGAAGTACCCATCAATAGTCTTTTAGATATTAATGGCTGGGACATTCGAAAAGCACTAAGATTATATCGAAAATCCAATCCACCACTTATGGAATGGTTAAGTTCACCTATTGTATATAAAGATGAACACTTCTTGGCCGAGAAGCTTAGAACATTGAGTGTGGATTATTTTTTACCTGTACCTTCGCTGCATCATTATTTAAACTTGGCAAAAAAGACATTTCAGGAAATACTTATAACGAAACAGGTTAGAATTAAGAAGTATTTTTATGTGTTAAGACCTCTTATGGCCTGCAGATGGATTGATACATACCAAACGATGGCACCTATGGATTTTCATAAGTTAATGGCTGGTCTAAGGATTGAAGAGGATATTCGGGCGGGAATAGACAGTCTGATGGAGCGCAAGCTTATCAGCATAGAATCTGATATTGAGCCAATCAATCAGCAGTTATATCAGTATTTTAGCGAAACCATTGCTTATTATGAGGATAAAATTCGTCTTTTACCCAGAAAAGATCATCCAGAAAAAGCAGCATTAGATGCATTATTTTGCAAGATAGTAAAGGAGGCCTGGGCTGGAGAAAGTACATCTAGCTAAAGACGTTATGGATATTCAAAATATCAAAGAGAAAATAAATAGCACAGAATATGATTTCCTACGGAAAAACAGGAATCTTGGTGATAGAATGATTCTACTGACCACAGGAGGTTCATATGCCTATGGCACTCATGTGGAAACCAGCGATACTGATATTCGAGGGATTGCTGCAGAACGAAAAGAAGAACTGTTAGGGCTGTCAAACTTTGAACAGTTTGAAGACCGTATTACAGATACGGTAATTTATGGTCTCCGCAAGACCGTAAACCTTGCCCTGGCTGGAAATCCTAATATTTTAGAGATGCTAGGCACTCGCGAAGATCACCTGTTGATTTTAACCGACGAAGGCAAATGTTTACGGGATCATGCAGATCTATTTCTATCAAAGAGAGTAATTCAGAGCTTTGGGAATTATGCCACTGCTCAACTCAGACGGCTCCAAAATGCACTGGCTCGGGACAGTTATCCCCAAGCAGTAAAGGAACAGCATATGTTAAATAGTATACAGGGACAGATGCATCATTTTAAGCAAAAATACCATCAATTTATGAATGAAAACATTCACCTGTATATCGACAAGTCTAACAAAGAGGATTATGAAGCAGAGATTTTTATGGATATCAACTTGAAGCATTATCCTTTGAGGGATTTTAAATCGATTTACTCAGAGATGAGCAATGTAGTTAAGGATTATTCCCAATTGAATCACCGTAATAAAAAGAAAGATGCATTGAAATTGAATAAACATGCAATGCATCTGATTCGACTTCTGATTACAGGTTCAGAGATACTTCAGGGTAAGGGGATACATACCTATAGAGCTGCTGAGAGGGATTATCTTTTAGAGATTAGAAGTGGGAAATTTACCTATGAAGAGATTTTTGCAGCCGTTGATAAATTAGAAGCTGAATTCAAATATGCGGCCCAAAATACGGTTCTATCAGATGAACCTAACCATAAGGCAGCAGAGGAGCTTCTCATCTGTATTTATGAAAAAATGCTTTGATGATTTAAGCAGGGAAATAAATATCGTATCTAATAAGGAAACCTCCTGTACCAT
>JBEQCC010000560.1:0-2699 GCA_041639455.1 Pelosinus sp.
AGCAAGGCAGGGTAATTATCTTTACGGAAGGTAATGTAGCTGTTGCTGTAAGAGCAAGTACTTCGGTGCCAGGATTTTTTGTGCCCTTTATCTTAGAGGATATGCTGCTCGTTGATGGTGCAGTGCTAAATCCTACTCCCATTGATATAGTGCGAAAAATGGGGGCTGATATTGTCATTGCTGTGGATTTGGCACATGCAGGAACGATATGCAACATTACGAATATTTTTGATGTTATTATTCAGTCAATCGACATTATGGAACGAGAGTTATTCAAATATCGACAACACAATTGGGATATATTAATTCGGCCAGATGTTGCTCACATTCAACCAAGTTCTTTTGAATATATGGATGAAAGCGTACTGTTAGGAGAACAAGCAGCAGAGAAGATGATTTTAGATATTAAGCATTTATTAAATCATTCTATGTTGGAATATAAAGAGCTGGATAACGAAAATCCCATGCACCCATATTCCAACTAGAGGCAGGGATTCCTAAACTATAAATATCACTAGCTAAAGTGTCAACAGACAGCATTTGTTGCAGTGGAGTGAGGGTATCTGTATCACGTTGTTTGCTGCTTAGATAATGAGTGGTTTTAGTTATCAGCGGGATCGCATTAGTTTGGCTCATTTTTTTTAAAAGTAAACGTCCATTTTGATTAAAGGCTAAAATTCGAGCATATAAAGGACCTTCTTTATCAAAACTTGCTAGTTGATCCTGTGTAGCTCCTAATAACGCATGAATCAGGATACGCTGTAAGCGTGTATAAGTATAACGTTTGCTTTTTAGTAGTGCTAACAAATGCTCTATATTTGTTGCCAATAAACAAGAGTCACGGATTTTGTAATGCAGTCCCTCTGACATACTCGGTAATTTTTCTAATTGTTTAGAACTTGTTATTCTTAATTGGGCTAATATAATAGAAGAGAAGTTAGCTAAAGTAACTGGTCCACGCTTTTGGGACAGAAGGTCATAAAGTATTTCCGACGTTGTTCCAGGGACAGACATTTTTATTTCATCAGTAATGGTCATATGGTCTATAATTGCTTGCCTTATGGCCGTAGCACTGGCAAAGGATGAGGTAATCGTAGTATCATTATATTTTGACTGTTGCCTAGTAACTGCAATTGGCTGCAATATCGGTGAAAACTTTTTTATAGCACGTAAATATTCTACAGCTAAAATATTATTAGAAGAAGATATAATATTGCCCGCAATATTATATTGCTTTTCTAAGGCTTGTCCTAAAGCAGAGGCATACGTATTACCTAATTGCAAGTTTATATGCATTTGGTTCATGATAGCTACATCATTTGCAGCTGTAGCAATTTTATTCAATAGTTCCAAGTCGGCGTGTTCCGCTCCAAAACAAACATGGCTGACAATGCCTAAAGAATGCAAAAGACGAATACCTCCAGCAGCGAAATACTGGGCACTGCGAACTGCAAATACAGTAGGAAGTTCAATAATAAGATCTACACCACCCCGAATTGCCATTTCGGCTCGTTTCCATTTATCAAACATTGCTGGTTCGCCTCTTTGTACAAAATTTCCACTCATAACACCTATGACAAAGGGACAACCAGATCTTTTTTTTGCAGCATCTATATGCCATTTATGGCCGTTATGAAAAGGATTGTATTCAACAATAACACCAACTGCTTGCATAATAATATGGTCACTCCAGTTTCAAAAGATTATTATAACTGTGCATTAAGTTATAATATCAATTATACTGATAAAACTCTACAAAAATAAATAAAAATATCCAGATTTCTACTTCTTTTTGTAATTTATCAAGGAAAATTGCTAATACTATAGGAAAACAGTTTTTTTTAGTAACTTTGCATAAAATTAAAGGAAAAAATAGTACTGTGTCGAAACTTAAGTACTTGTATGATCGTATAAAGAGAATAGTTAAAGAAGAGAAGAATATGAGGGAGGAATTGAATTATGAAAGTTTTAGTAGTGAATTGCGGAAGTTCTTCTATCAAATATCAATTATTTGAGATGAATGATGAGTCAGTAGTCGCAAAGGGGTTAGTTGAACGTATCGGTTTAGATGGAGCAGTGTTAACTCATCAGCCTGCTAATAAAGAAAAAGTTGTTATTAATGCTAATATTTCAAATCATACAATCGGTATTAGCTTAGTGTTAGAGGCATTAACTGATGCCAAACATGGAGTCATTTCTAGCATGAAGGAAATTGATGCGATTGGACATCGTGGTATTCATGGCGGTGAAAAATTTTCTGACTCGGTGTTGGTAGATGCAGGTGTAATAAAGGCGATTGAAGATTGTATTGAAATGGCACCTCTTCATAATCCACCAAGTATTGCAGGGATTAATGCTTGCACTGAATTAATGCCAGGAATACCACAAGTTGTAGTTTTTGATACTGCTTTTCATCAAACGATGCCTAAGAAAGCTTTCATGTATGGATTGCCTTATGAAGCATATGAGAAATACGGAATTCGACGTTATGGGTTCCATGGAACTTCTCACAAGTATGTGTCGCAGCGAGTTGCTGACTTAATGGGTAAAGATTATAATAATTTAAAAATTATTACTTGTCATTTAGGTAACGGCTCTAGTGTAGCTGCCATTGAAAATGGTAAATGTGTTGATACCAGTATGGGGTTCACACCATTAGAAGGACTTTTGATGGGAACCCGTTGCGGTAATATCGATCC
>JBEQCC010000561.1:0-1476 GCA_041639455.1 Pelosinus sp.
TGTATATCATCATGTTCTTCTAATGCATCCATCAACTTCAGCATTCGGGTAGCATCATCTCCAGCTAATGCTACGGTAGTCTGCGGTATCATAGTAATTTCAGCTACAGAAGTTTTAATATCATTTTTCTCAAGAACTTCTTGGAAAGAATAAAAGTGTTCTGGCTTAACAGTAATTTCAAATTCATGATCTTCTACTTTAAAATCATCTGCTCCAGCCTCAAGGGATAACATCATCAACTCTTCCTCATCAACCGCTGCCACTCTTTCAATTATAAATAACCCCTTTTTATCGAACATCCATGACACACAACCTGATTCGCCTAAGTTACCACTATATTTTGAGAATAGATGACGTATATCTGCTGCTGTACGATTACGATTATCAGTCATAACCTCTACTATAACAGCAACGCCAGCAGGACCATAGCCTTCATAAACTAACTCTTCATAATTACTGCCATCTAAAGAACCTAGACCTTTTTGAATGGCACGTTGAATATTATCCTTAGGAATATTATTTTCTTTGGCTTTTTGTAACGCTAGTTTTAACCGCATATTCCCTGTAGGG
Source organism: Pelosinus sp. (assembly GCA_041639455.1). Lineage (GTDB taxonomy): Bacteria > Bacillota > Negativicutes > DSM-13327 > DSM-13327 > Pelosinus. Next base: position 571 of record JBEQCC010000561.1, read on the forward strand.
TCAGCTCCACCCATTCGAGCTGCAACAGTGAGTTCTCGACCAATCTTAGTAGTAACTTTACCACGTAATGCGTCCATTTTACCTTTTTTATGTTTAATATTAGCCCATTTTGAGTGTCCTGACATAAATTATTTCTCCCCTCAACCAATATGAATCAGGAATAATTTTAGCATAATTATACTTGTTTCGTAAAGTATCTATCAATTTCACGGTTTCTATTTTGAGTAGAATCAAAGCAAGCTTGATACACTACTTATTATGCCAATGTAAATTCTTTTTACTTTTATCAATCGCCTCTTGATTTTCTAATGCTGTAATCATACTTGATGAATCAGCAAATTTATCAACCATCTTACTACTAATACGTGTATCAATCAAAATACCAGGTCCTCCAACACATCCACCACTACAAGCCATACCTTCAAAGAAATTAGCATCAAGCTTTCCAGCCTTCATTTGCAGTAATGCAGTTTTACAATTTTGTAATCCATCTGCACGGTGTGGTTTTACTACTACATCTGGAGCAATTTCCCCTGTTGCATCAATAACTGCCTGTACTACACCGCCAGCTCTGGCAAATGCATTACCATCACGAGAAGCCGTAGAAGTGAATTCTGTTTCAGGAATATCTGCAGGTACGATACCAGCACCTGAAAATAATCCATCCATTTCTTCAAAGGTAAGTACATAATCAATAAGATCAGGATATTCACGCGCTTCGACTTTCTTTGCAAGACATGGACCTATGAAGACAATCACGCCTTCAGGATCAGCATCTTTAATTACTTTAGCACTCGCTACCATGGGTGATACAGTAGTAGATACATGCTCCTTCAGTTCCGGTAAATGTTTATCAACCATTCCTACAAAAGCTGGACAACAGGATGTTGTCATGAAGGAATGTTT
>JBEQCC010000561.1:1486-2697 GCA_041639455.1 Pelosinus sp.
GAATCTTTTGTTTGAATGTTTCTAAATGTTATTCTATAAGGTCTTTTAGAAATTTTATTATAAATTGCTTTTAGTTCGGGGCTATTTTCTATAGTATCTATAAAACTTTGCATTTCGTTTAAACTTGCGCACTTTCTTGCAAAATATTTTGCTTCTTCTAAGGTTACAATATCCGCACCAAAAGAAACCTCTCGCACATCATAAAAGCCAACTTCTTTAATTGCAGCGATTACTTGACTTGGTTTTACTTTCATCCCAAATTGACTAATAAATGCTGGAGCCAAAATCCCATATACGCGCTTACCAGCTTTTATCTTTTGAATAATGTGTACTATAAAGCTTTGTTCGGTGATTGCACCAAAAGGACATGCTACTTTACACCCACCACATTGAACGCACTTTTCATAATTAATAACTGCTCGTCGTTCCTTATCAGCTTTTATCGCACCAATATCACAAGCTCTTTCACAGGGACGTGTGATTTCAACAATAGCCCCATACATACAGGATTTTTTACATAAACCACATTCCACACATCTGGTTTTATCAATATAAGCTTGATTTTGAACAACACTAATAGCCTTTTTAGGACAACTTGCAATACAATTGTGAGCAACACAATTACGGCACGCATTAGTTATAAAAAAGGTATCAATGGGGCACTGATCACATGCTTCAGGCATAATATTAATAATAGGCATATCGGCAATTTCTCCATCTAAAGCCTGCTGAGCTGCTTCAGCTATACCCATATTCAAAGGCTGTGACATAATAAATCTAACTCTGTCTTTCAAAACTGCACGCTCTTTATGCACGCAACATCGATATCTTGGACCATCTTCAGTAACAATATGATCTAAAATATCAACAATATTATCTTTATCGAGTTCACCATCAAAGGTAAGTTTAGCGATTTTCGATAAAACTTGGCGTCTAATCTTTACTACTTCTGTTAATTGTAACATTTAACCCTCCTATTGGTATTACATTATTCTATAGTATAAAGAAATACTATAGAAATGTCTATACGTTCTCACATAATATATCCGACTTTTTATAGTTATTCATTACAATAAAATAACTATAATACTTTGTATCCTGATAAGTAAAACACCATTCACTTGCGTGAATGGTGTTTTACTTAAACTGGCTCCTTGAGTAGGACTCGAACCTACGACCGATCGGTTAACAGCCGATTGCTCTACCAACTG
>JBEQCC010000562.1:0-2696 GCA_041639455.1 Pelosinus sp.
GAGGAAGTATGCTGTGGCACGCCGCCGTGAAAGGCTGTTTATAGATTGCAAAACACCGCAAAAGTGGTTATCTTGTAGAAGAAATGCAACGAAGAGGAGGTATTTTACCTTGGAAGAAGAAATGATGGAACGGCAAGCAGCCCAAGCTGCACTCGTTAATCTAAACATTGACCTGGAAAACAAAATTAATGAGCGAACACAAGATTTACAAGATATGAATGCAGCTCTTGAAGAAGAAATCATGGAGCGTCAAGCAGCCCAAGAAGCTTTGAATGAAAAAAACCAAGTCATCAAAAACATCGCTTATATTGATAGTCTCACCGGCTTACCCAACCGCGCACTTTTAAATAAGCGTCTAAAAAAAGAAATGGAAAGAACTCGCTGCGGTGAATCAGTTGGTGCTGTCTTGTTCATTGATTTAGACGATTTAAAAATGGTAAACGATACATTTGGTCATACATATGGTGATGCCCTAATCACTATGGCTGGGAAACGGATCGTGGAAACCGTTAGTGATCATGGTTTTGTTGGCCGCATTGGCGGAGATGAATTCATGGTGATTTTATCTGGTGAACATGACCGTAAAAACATCAGTCATAGCGCTGATAGGATTGTTGAAGCTTTCAACCAGGATATGGAAGCCCTTGGAATTCACTTTCATACATCTGCCAGCGTTGGCATTGCTGTATATCCCGCTGATGGAGACACAACGGAGGAAATTTTTAAAAATGCAGACAACGCGATGTATGCAGCCAAGAAAGCGGGGAAAAATTGTTGGCGCTTCTACGAAACAACAATGCAAATAGAAGCTTATGATAAGATCCTGCTCATCAATAGTTTGCGTCACGCAATCGAAAATCAAGAGCTATCATTACATTATCAACCACAAGTAGACATGAACGGCTGCACGGTTGGATTTGAAGCACTACTTCGCTGGAATAGCCCAGAACATGGTGCAATCTCGCCAGTCCGCTTTATTCCCTTAGCCGAACAAAACGGCCTCATACAAAATATTGGAAAATGGGTTCTCAGAGAAGCAAGCCATTTCGCGCGTAGATTAGTCGATAAAGGATGGGGGCATATTCATGTTGCTGTTAATGTATCTCCCTATCAATTATGCGCCGATGACTTTATTGATGGAGTAAGAGAAGCACTCGTTAATGCAGGAATTGAACCTAACCAGCTGGAAATTGAAATCACTGAAAATGCATTAATTGAATCATTAGAGGAAAGTACTCATATTCTTGAAAAAATTCAAACAATGGGAGTGCGTTTGTCTCTGGATGATTTCGGCACAGGCTACTCTTCCCTAACCTATCTTCAGCGCTTACCAGTAAAGATTTTAAAAATTGATAAAGCTTTCATCGATATGATATTGACGAATAAAGCACAAAAAGCAATTATTCGAACGATCATAGACATGGCTCACATTATGAAGATGAACGTGGTTGCTGAAGGTGTAGAAACAGAAATACAAATTGCATATTTAGCAAAATGTCACTGCGATCTTTTGCAAGGCTATATAATCAGCCCTCCAATACCAGAAGCTGAAGCGATTGATTTCCTGTCTCATTGTAAACAATAAAAAAGGTTACTTCTATTATGAAATAATAAGGGGCAGCTTTTTACTATACATATAGTAGAGACATTTAATCAATTTCCACAATGCCTCTTCCCCTTTCAGCAAAGCTATGATAAGATAAACAAATATTTAATTTTTGCAGAGGATGACAATATTGGAAAACATAACAAACAATCGCCGCATATACCTGCTGCTAATCTTAGTTGTAATTCTCTGGGGGGTTAATGTGGTATCTATCAAGTATCTCACCCAATTTTTTCCCCCATTAGCATTAGCACCAATACGCTTACTCCTGGCAAGTTCCTTACTCCTGCCCCTTGCGTGGCGACAACATGGCTATAAGAAACTATCGAGCAAAGAATGGATTCCTATCGTTGGTGTTTCAATGTTCTGTATTTTTCTTCATCAAATAGCGCTCACTACAGGATTGACCGCTACCAGCGGAATTCACGGGGTTCTTATCCTGGGACTCAATCCTTTATTTACAACGATGTTTGCTAGCTTGCTGTTAAAAGAAAAATTTACCTGGGCAAAGGGAATTGCAATACTATTCGGATTCAGCGGCTTACTATTAGTTGTGTCCGGAAGCTCACAAAGTGGTGCTACCCTGATTGGTGACGGGATTATGTTTATTGCAACCATCACCTTTGTCATAGGATCTTTATTGGTGAAAAAAGCTACTTTATTTGTCCCTCCCTTAATCGTTACTGCCTATAGTCACAGCTTAGCTGCCATTGGTTTGCTGATTTTGGGCCTTTTTGTAAACCCGATATGGAACTATCCTAGTGCTTATGACTTCTGGCCGATTGCAGTTTTACTATTTTCCAGTTTCTTTAGTACGGCATTAGGAGCATTATGGTGGAATACAGCAATACAGCAAGTAGGTGCTTCTACATCCTCCCTTTTCCAAAATGGCTCTCCTATAATAGGAGTACTTGCATCAGCTATTTTCCTGGGAGAACAGCTATATTGGTATCACTTTGTGGCTCTTTTACTTGTAATTTTAGGAGTCAGCTTAGGCACAGTAGTCATTCGGATTCCATCCCGTTTACTACTGTTAGTCAACAAACTTCTCCAGTAAAAATATGTCACTAAAAATAAGAACTAACGTTAC
>JBEQCC010000563.1:0-2694 GCA_041639455.1 Pelosinus sp.
TATATTATTAACAAGCGTATACCATCTACCTTAATTCCATTATATACTCACATTATTAAACCACTTCTGATACAATGCTTCCAATTCACCGTTTCTCCTCATGTCTGCTATAATCTTATTAATCTTTTCTCCGATCGCCTTGTTCTTATTGGAAAAAGCAATTGCATAGTCTTCTTGAGCGATCACTTGCAGCTCCACAGGATAAGCAATCATTTTTTGTGATATGAAATATTCTAATGTTAACTTATCAAAAGCAATTACATCAATCCATCCTTGATTAAAAGCTTGGATCATATCGAAGTTGGACTGAAAAACCTGTATTCTTGCGTTACTGTTATTGCGGATGAATACTTCACTCGTCGATCCTTGCGGCACACCCGCGACCTTACCTTCCAAGTCTTTCACACCTTGAATCGACGCTCCTTGCCTAGCTAATAGGGCTAATCCGCCTTTTTCAATATAGGGTTTCGTAAAATTGACACTCTTTTGCCTTTCTGGTGTTACAGATAAAGAACATATCGCAATGTCAGCATAATCATGATTTACAGCCTCAAAAATATATTCTAACGAAACCATTCGATAATTAACTTTTAAATTCGCCTTTTCTGCAATGATATTAATGAGTTCTCTATCAAATCCCGTAAGCTTACCATCTTGATCTTCATAAGCAAACGGTGCGAATTGCGGTACAATACCTACTGTAATTTCTTCCCGATTATCAACGACCTGTACCAAAAACGTCATCAATCCAATGACAAACAAAGCGCCTATACTAACCACATATTTTGTTTTCAACTTTGAAAACAAATTTACTTTCTTTTCACTCCTGTTTAGATAATAATATAAGGGTAATCCAGCCAGCGTAAGGCCAATGGAGATAATACCGTTAAGGAATTGATAACTGAGCATACCATAAATGACATATATGGCACCACCAATTGCAATTAGGGGTACAACTGGATAGCAAAGCACCTTATAGGAGCGTGGTACATCTGCATGGGTCTTCCGGGCAATGATAACACCAATAAACGCCAGTAAATAAAACAGCCACACGGAGAACATCGCAATATCAGAAAGCTTGTCAGAATCTAACAGGCGACAGTAGATATAAGAACTTGTAACCAGCATCAGTATCGCATTGACCGGTGAATTACTGTCATTATCAATTTTACTTAAAATAGAAGCGCCGAAAATCTGCCCTCTCTTTCCCATAATATAAATCGTACGGGACAACGTCATAATATATCCGTTAAGACCACCCAGAATCGAAATCATTATACCTACTGCAATCAAATTGCCCCCCATCAGACCAAACATCTTTTGTGCCGCAATGGAAGATGCATCATGACCAAGAGCAACCATTTCACTCACCGGAAAAATATTAAACATGGCAATATTAATACTGATATATAAGATAATCAGAAATGATATCCCACCAATAATCGCTTTCGGTAATACTTTACTGGGATTCTTGATCTCACCAGCTACAGACGCAACTTGTGCCCATCCATCATAGGCGAATAAAGTTGCAAGTATTGCAACAGAAAAAGGAGCTGTTGTCGCTATGCCCCCACCGCTGGCACCAAATATAGCTACCTGCCCATTCCCTTTCAAAATACCAAATACGGCTAATAAAACAATTGGAATCAGTTTACAAAAGGTTGCTACAGTCTGCAGGTATCCAGCTTGTTTTACGCCGATGGAGTTTACACAGGCAATAAAGCCTAAGGCTCCGGCACCGACAACGCCATTATAAGAATTAGGAATATTAAATAATAAGCAGAATACAGAACTAAAATATCCAGTAAGTGCTCCAACCAGGGCCGGCCCAAAAATCACACTAATCATCCAACCGTATAAGAAGGCCACTTTAGGACCATATATTTCTTCCAGATAGACAAAAATACCGCCTGTACGAGGAAACATAACACCCAATTCACAGAGTGTCAAACCACCACTAATCGAGAAAAGACCACCGATAGCCCAAGCAGCTAAGGCCAAATTAAAATCCCCTGCCGCTGCCAATACAGCTGGTGGTTTCATGAATGCACCAGCACCCAAGACCATACCGACTACTAAGGACAATGCTGAGATCAGCCCAAGATCAGCTCGCAGTTCTTTTTCAGGTGAATTATGATTGCTTAACTGACTCATAAATACCTCCTTGTACGAATGTTCTCATATTTTTAATGTTTAATATAAGTTAAACTACATAATCATACCGTTATAATATGGAAGAGACTAGGAAAAGGACCATAAATGCAATCCTAGTATTTATGGTCCTATTACCAGTGCTTAGATGATTTACCTAAAAAAGAATTATTTCTTGCTTTTATCTTCTTATAAATTCATTTTGTTATTTTAATATCTCCTCTACCTTTGTACCGTCTATGCCAATATCGGCTATTTATTATTTACGAATCAACTCTTCTAAAGCTACATAGGGTAACTTCAAAGCATCTGCTACTGCTTTGTAAGTCACGTTGCCATTCAATACGTTAACTCCTTTAGCCAGCCCTTCATTATCCAGTACAGCTTGCTTCCAACCTTTATTGGCAATCTGCAGTGCATAGTCCAATGTAGCATTTGTCAATGCCAATGTGGACGTACGAGATACAGCTCCTGGCATATTCGCTACGGAATAATGCACCACACCATGTTTGGTGTAAGTAGGATCACTGTGAGTCGTAGCAT
>JBEQCC010000564.1:0-2688 GCA_041639455.1 Pelosinus sp.
GCTACTGCTTTTCCAATGCTTACGGGAACGTTAATCACTTGTGCAGGTTTCATTCCTATTGGATTTTCGAAAGGGGCTGCATCAGAATTTACCAGTAGTATTTTTACAGTAGTAACCATTGCGTTGTTAATTTCGTGGTTTGTGTCGGGTTTAGTGACTCCTCTGTTGGGATATAAGCTCATTAATACAAAACCGAAAGAAGATAAAGCTCATGATCCTTATGATTCGAGATTTTATCGATTCTTTCGCAAGATACTTACTTGGTGCTTGTATCATCGTAAATTGGTACTGAGTATTACCGTAGCTTGCTTTGTTGGTTCTCTTGGTCTGCTTACACTTATAAAACAAGAATTCTTTCCGCCATCTGTACGTCCTGAACTAATTGTAGAGATGACGTTACCGGAAGGCTCTTCTTTACTTGCTACTCAGCAGGAAGCCCAAAGGCTTGCCGAGCAGCTTCAGGGTGATCCTAACATTAACAATTACAGTTATTATGTGGGGCAAGGAGCGCCGCGTTTTGTATTAACTTCTGATCCGAAACTGCCGGCAGCCAACTATGCTCAATTTGTCATTGTTGCCCAAAATTTAGAGGCACGAGAGGCATTAAATATTAAAATTAATACTATTTTTACAGAGGATTTTGCTAATGTGCGGGGAAACGTAAAATTCATTCAAACAGGACCGCCTTCTCCTTATCCTGTTATGCTAAGGGTTAGCGGATATGATCATGAAAAGGTGCGGACCATTGCCAAAGAGGTCAGTGATGTGATGCATGCAAATCCAAATCTGTATAACATTAATTTTGATTGGAATGAAAAAAATAAAGTTATGCATTTGTCAGTTGATCAGGATAAAGCAAGGCTGCTAGGAATTAATAGCCAGAGCTTAGCACTTAATTTGCAGACACAGTTATCAGGAGCGCCCATTGCGGAGTTTTACGAAAAGGATAAAACTGTCGGCATTGTCTTTCGCATGGATTCGCAAAATCGTAAAGATCTATCTGCCATTAAGGATCTTCCTATTCATATTGGCAGTGGTAAATTTGTTCCTCTCGATCAAATTGCCAAAATTAGCTATGATGCGGAAGACGGGATGATTTGGCGGCGCGATCTCAAACCAACAATCACCGTTCAGGCTAATGTAAGACCAGGAATAACAGGGAATGATGCAACCAAGAAAGTATATCAAGACCTTGCGGCACTGCGTCAGAGCCTTCCTCTCGGTTATAGTGTTACGATTGGCGGTTCACTAGAGCGCAGTCAAGAGTCCATGGAGTTCTTGCTGAAACCTGTTCCAGTAATGATACTCGTCATTGTAACGTTGCTGATGATTCAGCTTCAAAAAGTTTCCCTTATGATTCTCGCTGTCCTCACAGCACCCTTAGGAATTATCGGAGTTAGCCTTTCTATGCTGCTCACTCAGCGGCCAATGGGGTTTGTCGCTGAACTTGGTATCCTAGCTCTTAGCGGCATGATCATTCGAAACTCAGTGATCTTAATTGATCAGATTGAACAGCATATTAAAGCGGGTGAAAGTCCCTGGGATGCTATCATTGACTCTGCTGTATTACGATTTCGTCCTATTATGCTTACAGCAGCTGCTGCCATATTAGGCATGATTCCTTTGATCCCCAGCACTTTCTGGGGCCCGATGGCAGTAGCTATTGCCGGTGGATTATTAGGTGCGACGATTTTAACTTTATTAGTATTGCCTACCATGTATGCTGCCTGGTTTAAAGTAAAGCCGAAATCGAATTCTTAAGAGTGGAAAACTCCTGAAAGGTTCAAAGCCAGCAGGAGTTTTCTGCTTTTATAATAAAAGAAAAAATGATAATATGGAAAGTAGAAAGGTGTTTGAATTTTAAAAGGATAATTACATGGGTAATTCTACCCAAAAGGGGGCTAACATGATACATAGAAAAAGATATTTATATTTATTTCTAGCTGCTTTATTTATGTTGAACGCAGCACTGGGGATTTGCAGTGCTTCCGAAAGAATTAGTCCGGATTCAATAAAGTTTCAAAGAACGGGTTGGAATTTTGATTCTAAAGGGGCGAATGTTTTTGTTGGAACGTTGAAGAATGTTTCTGGTAAAGATGTGGAATTCATTGGGTTAAGGTGCGGTTTTTATGATGCCAATGGAGTACAGCTTGATTATGGCGTTGTCATATTGCGGGATGTTTTGAAGGACGAATATGCTACATTCGAGTTCTATCCCTCTGCTCCGGATGGAACAGTTACAGCTACCATAACAAGTGTAGATGTATATATAAAATAAGGAATAAGCGTATCCAAAAAGAAATCTTTGATGTGTTCTTTCAACAGATCCGTTTTGAAACACAAAGGGAAAATATGTCTCTGTGTCCTTGGTGTTTAACGTTCTCCTTAAAAATGATACTCTCCAGACTGAAGCAATCTCTAACATGGAGGGGATTGCTTTGCATGGCTTGCAATGACAGATTGATGGTATCTTATCCTCCAGAACTTATATGCTTATATTATAAAGAACGACACCTGCAAAACTCGGATGAGAATTTGCAGGTGTTATCTTTAGTTGTAATCTTAGTGATCAGAGATTTTTTAGCTCCGTCGATTCAGTAATGATTTGATTTACAATACCGTATTCGATTGCTTCTTGTGCGCCAAGCCAGTAATTTCTTTGCGTGTCTTTTTCTATTTTTTCTAAAG
>JBEQCC010000565.1:0-2685 GCA_041639455.1 Pelosinus sp.
CTGCGGCTCACCTACAAATAGAGAGGTAAAGCCTTTATTTCGAAGATACTCAATGTACCGTTCCTTCATAACAATGCCCTCATGAAGCAAAACTGTACCATCAGCTGACATGAGCGGTTTTGATAAGTACATACCTGGCTGAATTTCATCTATCGTTACACTTTGTATAAGAATCCTCCTCCTACGATAAACATGCTACCTCTTAATTCTATTAGTTATATCGGAAGATAAAGCAAAATACTTAAAACATCTGAATAAGCAAATTGAAAAAATGTACCTGAACAATCGAGACTCTAGCTCTATTGCTCAGGTACATTTTCTACTGGTCAGTTAATACACAACCGTACAGCGATGAATGAACCAATTATAGTAATCCATAAGCTTTCATTTCAGTGCGAAGAAGCTCAAGGTTATTCTCGCTGATTTCTGTCAGTGGCATACGACAATGACCAGCTTTAAAGCCCAGTAAATTTACAGCAGCTTTAATAGGAATCGGGTTGACTTCGCTGAATAATGCTTTTATGAGATTCAATGTTTGAAGTTGCAGTTTGATAGCACCTTTGGTGTCACCTTGAAAAAAACGTTCAACCATATTGTGAGTATCCTGGGGAATAATATTTGCCATAACAGAAATGACGCCTTTGCCACCTAGTGACAACGTGGGCAACACAGTATTGTCATCACCAGAATATACTGCAAAATCTTCTTCGCATAAATTTACAACATCCCCTACTTGCCCAAGGTTGCATTCTTTGATGGCGATAATATTATCAATTTGTGATAATGCTTTTACGGTCTCAGGATTAATATTCAAATTGGTTCTGCCAGGCACATTATACAAGATCATGGGTATCTTTACGTTATTGGCAATGACTTTAAAATGTTCATATAAACCTTTTTGCGTAGCTTTATTATAATATGGAGTGACTGATAAGATTCCATCCGCACCAATATCTTCCGCCGCTTTCGATAATTCAATGGCATGACGGGTATCATTGCTGCCTGTACCAGCTATGACTGGTACGCGCTTGTTGATTGCTTCTACCGCAAATTTGATAACGGCAATATGCTCATCATCTGGCATAGTAGAAGCCTCTCCTGTGGTTCCACAGATTACAATGGCATCAGAGCCACCTTTAATCTGGAACTCAATCAGCTCTTTTAAGGTTTGGTAATTAACACCATTGTCAGTAAAGGGAGTTACAATCGCTACTGCTGATCCGATAAATAATGGTTTTTTCATAAAGTTAGCCGCCTTTTACTCGTATTTATTATATGAAAATCATTAATAGTATAATTATAGCCGATTATCAGGCAAAAAGGAATTGAAGAGTCTCTTTCTAAACATAAAATTTAACCGATTCATAATATGAGCATAATATATACTTGCGCAAAAGCTGATATGCTTGTAGTAGATGCTAAGCAATAAGTGCAGGTGATCTTCTACATCTGACAAATCCACTACTATTTTCTTCTTAATTATTTGCAATTCTATTTATTTTGATGTACTTGTATCAATTTATTATTCTTTCCGAGTATCGTGAATTATTTGATCTCCTTTATCATAGCTTTGTTGATACAATTTTTTCATTTTCGTCTGCCTCATATATAAGGCAGACGTTTTTTGAATCTACATGTATCAATTCGCAAGTAGCCGCATAGAATACTGTATTGTTTCAACTTGCTTTGAGGAGGTATACTATGTTAATTCTTTTATATGGATTGGCAGCAATTGGTGCAGTCACTTTAGGAGTATTGGTGCATATGTTTGCTAGAATACCACAATAGCTGGATATAACCATGCAAATATTCTACCTTTAATCGGGAGAGAAAAAAATCCTGATGAAATTCAGCATTAGAATTCCTCAGGATTTTTGCTGCTTACAATGAACACCTCATGTAATCTTAGATTGTCAATCTACCATTCCGTCTGAATGCTCAAATCAGCCTTTTGCTGGGCTTCACCTATTTTAAATAATTTATATAGAAGAAAAAGACCACCATACCAGACAGGAGCAACATATAAACCAACTAAATTATCACGATCGTACCCCATACCCAGTGTTACTGCAAGCATAAATGCCCCTACTGCATAATTGGCATATGGGTAGCACGGCATAGGATATTTCAGATTGGCAATTGCCTCGCTGCTTAGAGTTTTGCGCCATTTGAACTGAATATACATAATTAAAGACCACGTCCACATACAACCGGTTGTCGTAATCGCAGACATATAATAAAAAACGCTGTCAGGGGACGTATAGTTCAAGTAGACACCAATTAGACAAACCCCACTGGAGACTACTATACCATTGGCGGGAACCTGATTAGCAGAGAGTTTACCTAAAAATGCGGGAGCTTCGTTCCTTAATGCCAGACCGTATAGCATACGTCCGCAAACATACATACCGCTATTTAAGCAAGAAGCAGCTGAAGAAATAATGACAATGTTTATAATGGATGCCGCATAGGGGATACCTGCTTTCTCAAATATCATTACAAAAGGACTCACACCTTTCGGCAGCGTCTCATAAGGAAATATTGATAGTATCACTACCATTGAACCAACATAAAACACCAGCACCCGCCAGAATACCTTATCAATAGCTGATTTAAGAGAGGCTTCCGGATCAGCGGCTTCACCTGCGGTAATACCGATAAGTTCCACTCCTGAATAAGCAAATA
>JBEQCC010000566.1:0-2681 GCA_041639455.1 Pelosinus sp.
CCAAGCTTTTTCATTTGAGGAGCAAGAGATGTGGAATAAGGTTCCTTGTAAGACTCTGGCAAATAAGTAAGATACAGATTCGCCTCTGCCAGACCCGTAACAATTCCCATAATTCCTGATATAGTGCTCATGCCATTGGGCAGAAAAGCAGGCACATAGGCCGCATCCTCTTGGGCTATAATATTTCGCATACCATTAGCGATATTCAGATCTTTGTATTGAGGCAGCAGCGGCCAATTGGCATAGCTTTCCCCTATGATTAAATATACATGCTGCGGTTTCTTGATTTTTCCTCCCTGGGCTTCTTTTTTCAGGAAATCATCTACCTTTTGGGAGTCTACTGGATGGCCAGCCACATACGTTCCATATTCCACCATTCTCTGTGGGTCCATATCCAATCCTGTTGATGCCATGATCCGCTCATTGAGTGTATAAGCCCGATATAAGGCTTGAACATCATCTAAAATGGCTTCATTTAAAAATTCATCCTTAGTGACGCCTGAATTTTCCCAGTCAATGTTATAGGCATAGGTCATACTGCCACCAAAACGAATAAAAATAACGAGATAATATGCGATAATTAGCAGTGACGCACGAAAAGCAATATTACCGTACCACTTGGAAAAACGCGGCAAATGATATGTCTTTGTTCCCAGCCATATTTTCAATAAACGGCATAATGCCAGTGCTGTCACTCCAGTCAAAAGCAAACGCATAGGCAATTTATATTGCGCTACCAAGGTATAAAACAGCGCCTGAACATCATCATTAAAGGTATTAAATAACAATTGATTAAACCCCATATGAAATTGTTCATAGTAAGGAATCCTAGCATAAAATAATAAGCTAAGGAAGCTAATATAAGTACAGCCCAGAATATAACGTAGATTGATTCCTATGGAGCCTTTCTTAAATACATTGAGTAAGGTACAAAGTATAAAAGAAGCTGCAACTACTAAACCCGTGCTCTTTAAACTAATCCGTATACCATAATAAAGCGTCATAGCAATATCCTGAAAGGTTGCAGCCTCGCTAATATAAGAATTTAATATAATAATAAAGCCAATACGAAATAAACAAAATATTCCCAATACAAACACGAATAGCTTTATATCCTGCTGAATATTGTTAAATAATTCTTCCCACCTTGACACTAAAAAAAACATCCCTTCATAAGCATATTCCTTCTGTATTTCTACTTTTTTCATCATTATCCTGCATTTTTCTACTATTTCATCCTTTAGCGGGTATCCATAAATTTTAAAGTTTGCTTTATTTTAGAATTTTTTCTCGCCAATTCTTATATTTTGTTATATGATTTTAAATAGAAATGGTTTCACTCTAGAAAAAAGAGCTACAAAGCAGACACTCTTACTGATTTTTTAACTTAGGAGGATATAAATATGTTAAAAGTCAAAATAAATGAACTTAAAAAGGGAGATGTCACCGCCGAGCATATCTTAAATCCCGAAGGACAAGTCTTACTAGCAGCTGGCACCAGTCTCACTGATAAAACCATCAGCTTATTAAAACTATGGGAGATACAAGAAATCAGAGTGCGAGAAGAAAAAGATACAGATGATGATATTCGCCTCTCCTTACAATTCGATGAAATCGTCTCCCAAAATTCTCAGCTTTTTGATAAAATAAAAAAAATAGCTGACAGTGATTCTCCTCCTGTCGAAGAGCTGCCTACCATCTTTAATAAAAAATCCACTCAACAGTATCATGATATTTCGGATAAATTCTCAAAAATACTATTTGAGCTGCCACAAACAAAAGATATTATGCCTCTTACCGTCATGGCAAATATTATCTGCCACTATGCAGCAACCACCGTAGGAGTGCTTGCTTATACACTCAAAAGAGAAATCACTCCTTCCAGGCAGGAAAATTTGGCAAATCATAGCATCTCGGTGGCCATCATTTCTGCCAAAATCGCTAAACTATTAGGGCATCCTGACGAAGTAATACATACCATTGCCTTGGGGGCGTTACTCCATGACATCGGCAAAATAAATCTGCCGGAAAAGATCTTTCATAAGAGTGACTGTCAGTCAGCAGAAGAAGAATTACAATATCAAAGTCATGTACAAGCTGGCTATGAAATCATTAAAAGTTTGAGATTGCCTAGAGAAGCCAATCTGATTTTGCTGCAGCACCATGAATATCAAGACGGCAGCGGGTTTCCTCTGCATTTAGCCACTACTAAGATTCATCCATACGCCCAAATTGTTGCATTTGCCAATTTCTTTGATTCTCTGCTTCATGAAAAGAATACGCCGCCTAATTTCTTTGCGATTCGCAAAAAATTAACCCAAGATGGTGCCACTAAGTTTGACACTGCTATCATTGACACTTTTGACCATTATTTAGAAAGCTTTGTATTCAATGTGAATGTAGAACTGAACGATGGCCGTACAGCAGAAGTCGTTTATAATCATCCTTTTTATATGTCTCTTGTTGTACGTACTGCTAATGGTGAATTTATTGATCTCAGCAAAAATAAAGATCTCTTTATTGCAAAATTGGTAGTATAAGAAAATACTGAGGTGTCCTTTTAAAATATAGCCGTTTTGAAACACAAAGACACAAAGCCGCTTACGCGGTCACGAAGAGCACATAGTCAAACAAAGGGGATATTAACAATAATATCCCCTTTGTTTGACTATGTGCTTATC
>JBEQCC010000567.1:0-2677 GCA_041639455.1 Pelosinus sp.
ATTTGTGACAACACACTGTATACTAACCGACATATCCTCTACAGCCGCAGAAGTTCCATTGATTGCTTGCAACTGCAATTCCGCCCCCTGTGCCACCTCCGTAATTGAGGCAGCCACTTGAGCAGATGCATGAGCAGATTGTTCTGCGCTGGCTGTAAGTTCTTCTGATGAAGCAGCCACATGTTCTGCAGTTTGAGCGATCGCCTTAATTAGATTACGCAGATTTTCTGCCATAGTAGAAAAATCTGCAGCAAGTTGACCAATCTCATCATTTGTCTGAATCGTAAGGTTTTGTTCCGAAAGATCTCCTTCGGCCAGACGTTGTACAGCTTGAGATAAGATTGCAACGTTCTTGGTAATTCCGCTGGACAATTTCCAGGAAGCAGCCGCTGACAATAAGATGCCAAACAAAGCAGTCAGTCCAAATTGATATCCTAAAGCCGTGACCTGACCATATACATCTTTTACGTCAGCAGTGATACTCATTGTCCAGCCAGTAGTAGGAATCTTGGTATAAATCATTAACTTTGCTGCTCCGTTTTCCTCATAGGTTTGCATACCTTTATCCTGAGCCAGTATTTCTTTTGCAAATTTTTGTAATACGGGATCTTCATTAATGTTCTTTGAAACTTGCGCAGCATCCGGATGAGCTAAAACAATCCCCTGCTGATCAATAATGGTGCCATAGCCTTTTCCATTTACCTTAACGTCTTTAATCTTTTCACTCAGCAAATCTAGAGCTATATCAATGCCAACAACACCGCGAAAATTTCCTGCCTCACTTTTTAATGGTACTCCTGCGGACACAATATATTTTTTGGTAAATGCATCAACATATGCATCCGTAAAAACTAGTTTGTTCTTCTCTTTTGTTTGCTGATACCACCCACGCTTACGGGGATCATATCCTTCAGGCAGTGTCGCTCCTGAACCATCAATCATTTTACCATCTTCTAATCCGGCATATAAATTCAGTAAACTAGAATCTGCTTTGTAATTTTGTACAAAAGAAACCGGAATGTCCCTGTCACCTAACACAGCTCGAATATTCTCACTTGTTGTCACTGCGGTTTGCGCCTTCGCCAATAACCAGCCATCTAATTGAGTTGAATGGGTATTGGCAACCGAGAACATTTCATTCTTAATATTTTCCTCCACCTGATTTTTCGCATAAAAATACCCCATCGTCGTAGCTAATAATAAGACCAAACTCGTAATCGCCACCATCATTAAAAATTTCCTTTTTAAATTCATATATACACCCTCTCCTTTCGCCTAACATTCCAATGAATAAAACCCTGAAATAATTGCCTTAATATAAAAGATTGCCAGGTTACATCATATCAACAAACGATGCAACCTGGCAATCATAGATATAACATCCTTAGACCCATGGCTTTGCGTCCCCACCTTTAGGTTGGTTTGCTCATTATGGTATTTTCTTCTATAATTTTTCGACATTTTTCTTCAAATTCCTTTTGTTTTACTAAAAAAATGATAGATTCTCATAATTGAGGCGGTTTGCGATGTACCAGATTTCCCCTTCTTTCATACTATAAATAGCCTCGAATGCTTAAAATGTAAGGGAAGTGTTATCTTGGTATTAAAATCCGATTTTCAAGATACCTTAGAGTTTTTCATTTTCTTAAATCTTCCCATCCTTATGAACCCAGGTAATGCTATGAATGTCGTTGTATCCAATGAAATCATTCCTACAGCTCCCACTGTTCCTCTTACTTCCACATCTGCTGTTCCAACTGTCGCCACAGCACCTGTACTTGTTATCACACCAGAGACGTTAAAGGCATTGCAATCCTATACGATAAACAATTATCCAGATATAGGACTTCCTCAAGATATTGCCCAAATTGCCAAAGATTTTATTGCAAATCTTCCCCCGCTCATCCCCATTACTCAAACTACAGCTGTTAGTACATCTGTAACTATATAAGATATCATCTCAAACAAGCCTTGCGCTCCAATTCTAATCCATGTAGCTGCAAATCCAAGCAGAAGATTAAGTCCAATATTATACAACGCCATTAACATATTAGCATCCTCCAGTACACGAAAGGTTTCGTAACTATCCCTTGAACCGTGAAGGATCTTACTCTGCGTTTTTAGTTACAAAAAATAAACTCCTACCAATATATTGGTAGGAGTCATTACTGCATCAGCAGATTTAATGGCGAACCCCATCGCTCCTAATTTATATAGCAGACCTTTTAAATCGGCGTCAATAGGGCACTTTTCTTATCCATTTATATTGTTTAAATCGGTTCTTCCTTTGTTACTTTTTCCACGGGTGGAATTGTAACATCTACCTTTATTCTTCTTTTCATAAAATCATCTAATAACGAATATACAACCGGTACAACCACCAACGTCAAAATAGTTGAGGTAATCAAACCGCCAATAATCGCATGAGCCATAGGAGCACGTGCCTCAGCTCCTGGTCCTATTCCTAGTGCTAGTGGAATCATCCCAAAGATCATCGCTGCAGTTGTCATCAGAATCGGACGCATCCGAACTACAGCAGCTTCTACTAATGCCTGATTTCGTTCGATTCCTTCTCCCATACGTTGTTTGGCAAAGTCAATCAGCAAAATCGCATTTTTGGTTACGAGACCCATCAACATAATAATCCCAATGAGAGACATCATGCTAAGCATACTAC
>JBEQCC010000568.1:0-2673 GCA_041639455.1 Pelosinus sp.
CTTGATGGTTTGGGTGAGGCCAATGATAAATTCCGTGGTAAGCAAGGGGCTTTTGAGAAAGCCTTGGAAGGCATTCGCAACTGTCTGGATGTAGGACAGCGCGTTGGTTTGCGTTTTACCATAAACCGCTATAATTTTCATGACTTAGAAAATATTTTTCGCCTGATAAAAGAAGAAAAAATTCCTCGGGTCTGTTTTTATCATTTGGTGTATTCAGGCAGAGCTTCCCAGATGATGGAGCATGATGTTACCCATGAGGAGTCTCGTCAGGCTATGGATCTTATTATGGCTAAGGCTCAAGAATTCAATAAAACCTGTGAAATACTTACCGTTGATAACCATGCAGATATTGTATATTTGTATTTGCAGTCTCTTAAGAAGGATTCTGTGCGTGCCGAGAAGGTATGGAATTTGATGATGCGCAATGGGGGAAATCGCTCAGGCATAGCCTTTGGCAATGTAGATCCTTTAGGCAATGTTCATTCGGATCAATTTACCCAGAATTACACCTTCGGAAATGTTCGTGATCGAGCAATTGGCGATATCTGGACAGATGAGTCCAATCCTATTCTTGCAGGCTTAAAGGATCGCAAAGCATTATTAAAAGGCCGTTGTGGTATTTGTAAATGGCTAAATGTCTGTAATGGCAATTTCCGTGCCCGCGCGGAAGCTGCCACAGGTGATTTTTGGGAATCAGATCCGGCCTGTTATTTGACAGACGAAGAGATCGGTATCGTAAAATAGCAAGACTTTCGATAATCTGGATATTTTGCTGTCATCATAAGGTGGCAGCATTTTTCTTGACTCCAGATAAGGGTAAATAAAGAATTCATGGGTCTTTAAAATGTAACCAAAGAAAAACCTTTTGTTTTTATGAACTGATCATGTAATGTTAGCAGGAAGATAAAATTCTATTATGGAATTTTCTTAAAGGGATAGCCTGCTAAGGAGGTATTATGATGATTTCATTACTTAGGGAAAAGGATACAGATGAGGTAATTCAATTTTTAAAGCAAGATAGTATAGCGGCTGCTTTTATCATAGGAAATGTGATGAAATTTGGCTTGGACAATCGTAAAGACCAGAGAAGATGCGGCGATTATTACGGCTATTTATCAAAGGGGCATTTGGTAGGGATATTGCCTTTTTATAACATGGGCAGCTGTATACCTTTGTTTCATGAGGAGGAAGTGATTGAGTCCTTTGCCCAGATTATGATACAGCGTCCCCTAGAGGTTTTAATCGGTATGAAGAAGTTTGTCAAGCCTTTGTATGATATCATTTCCGGAGCTAAAAACACGTTAACCTATCAGGAGAGCAGTTATTTTGTAAATAAGAGCTTAACGCCTTTTCAGTTAGGAGATGGCAGTTTTGCTGAAGCAAATGAGCTCAATCATCAACGTGTAGTAAATTTTGTAAAGGATGCCTACTGGCAAGGTTTTCATCAACAATATAGTCTGGAAGAAGTCGAAGCGTTTGTGGAGCAGCGTGCCATTGAGGAAGAATTTTTATTTCTTATGGCAGAAGATAAGATCGTTGCCCAGGCATATATCCAAGCGGCTACGGATGAAATTAATCAGATTGGCGGTGTTTATACCCTGGAAGAAGAAAGGGGAAAAGGATATTGCAAGGCGCTTGTATCTAAATTATGTCAAAATATTATAAAGCGTGGAAAGACACCTACGTTAATCGTACGTAAAAATAATTTTTCTGCACTGCGCGCTTATACTTCTTTAGGATTTACTTATTTTGATGATTATCTTCTGATTAAATTTCAAGTATAACTGGTAATGAAAAAAGTCCATTTCACATTGAATCTTAAAAATGAATGAGCTATTATAAGAACATTACGCCGTTCATGCAAGTAAGAATCTTAATAAGAGGAGAATTCCGTGAAGATCAAAACAAAATTAATTATAGGATATACTGTTTTATCATGTTTAGTTATTGCTGTAACCATATCTTCCATTTACGGATTTAAGAATTTACAATCTGCCTATGAGACAATTACAAACCAATCAGACGTTACGGTGATTCATTTGCGGGAGATACAATATTATTTTACTGGGCAAGCCAATGATGAACGCGGATTCTTGTTAACTGGCAGTCAGGAATTTCGCGGGGAAATCGGCGAAAAATCGGACAATATAAAAAAACGTGTTGTTTTGCTTCAAGGACTGATCGCGACAAAGGAACAGCAAGAGCTATTAAGTAAGATCGATGCCGCACACACTCGTTTTACGCAAATCAATTATTCTGTAATGGATCTTTATTTAGCTGGACGTGTAGAAGAAGCGAAGCAAATGTCATTTGGAGATGGTCGAAAAACTCGCAAAGAATTGGAAATCGCTTTTAACCAGTTGGTAACATTTACTTTGGAAAAGGCAGCTGATCAAAAACAGCAGGCTCAGGAGCTGGCGAACAACATTATGATTGGCATACTAATCACTTCAGTTATTGCAATTAGTATTGGTATTCTATTAGGTCTTTATATGGCACGCTCCATAACGAAACCGATCATTCAAATGACGGAGCATATGGTAAGCGGTGATTTGAATTTTGCTGCGAATGTTACGTCTGCAGATGAGGTTGGTCAGTTAATTCGGGCCTTTGACAAGATGATAACAACTTTGCGTTCCATGGTTACCGGTGTGCAATCGAATGCAGAACAAG
>JBEQCC010000569.1:0-2667 GCA_041639455.1 Pelosinus sp.
GCTCCCTTACGCCATACGTTAGTTTTGCTAAGGCCAAAACAATAAATGGCAGTGTTCAGGTGCGCGGGGTATTGACTTCAGAACGTGTGATCATGACGGATGATAAAAAAGCTATAACTTTTAAGCTTAGAGATGAGAACGGACAAGAAGCATTGATTGTATATAAGGGGACTAAGCCGGATGGGATAGAAGAGGCGACTAGTATCGTGGCTATTGGGAAATATCAGAATGATCAGTTTATTGCTGAGAAATTATTAATAAAATGCCCCTCTAAGTATCAGTCTGTGCAAGGGAGTGTGAATAAGTAATGGTTGGCTATATTTCTATCGCTTTCGCTTTGCTTATTACCTGTATAGCATCATTTTCCTATTTCTATGTGCATCTATCGAATGTTACACGGCACTCAGGAAAGGGGAGAGTTGCCAACGTTGGATTACAGTGTTACCGTTTGTCTGCAATATTAGTTGGGATTGCAGCAGGTTATTTACTATATCTAATCTTAGATAATCGCTTTGATTATGCCTATGTTTTTAGTTATTCATCTCGCGAGTTGCCCTTTATATATAAGTTGTCTGCATTTTGGGCGGGGCAGCAAGGTTCATTTATGCTGTGGTTGGTATTTTATGTGATATTTGGATTGCTATTATCTCGAAAGAGCGGCATGCTGCCTGGTGTTATGGCCGTTTATAGCGTACTGCAGGCTATATTGCTGATTGTTTTGCTGGCAAAAGGACCTTTTATGCTGCTGGCACAACCTCAACTGGACGGGGTGGGACTTAACCCTTTGTTACAAGATTTTTGGATGATTATTCATCCGCCAATTATCTTTTTGGGCTATGCTGGTCTGGCTGTCCCCTTTGCTTACGCTCTAGAAGGACTTTTTTCTAAAAATCATAAAACGTGGATGACAGCAGCATTGCCTTGGGCTTTATTCTCATGGTTTGCTTTGGGAGCAGGTATTTTTATTGGCGGACTCTGGGCGTATAAAGTACTAGGTTGGGGAGGATATTGGGCCTGGGATCCCGTAGAAAATTCCTCTCTCGTGCCATGGTTGGTAAATGGAGCTTTGGTACATAGTTTATTCTGGGTAAAATTAAAATCTGCGGCTGTTCGATCCGCGTATTTTACCAGTATTTTTGGCTTTGTAACCGTATTATATGGAACCTTTTTAACTCGCAGCGGAGTTTTAAGTGATTTTTCTACGCACTCTTTTGCAGATGAAGGGGTTGGCGGATTGCTTGCAGGGGTTGTGCTTCTTACTATATTTTTTGGCCTAACCTTGCTAATCATACGTTGGCCTAATTTGCCAGAAGGTGAATTATATACCAGGGTCAACAGCCGTGAATTTACATTGGGCTGCGGCGTATTGATTTTTAGTCTTATGGCGGTAATGGTTTTTATCGGGATGTCTACTCCCTTGGTTACGATGTTATTAGGAAATCCGTCAAATGTGAGTGAACGTTTTTATAATAACACGTCGCTGCCATTAGCAGCAGCTTTGGTTATGCTCCTTACGATCTCTCCTATGTTTAATAAAAAACCTAATGAGGCTATTTCGTTAAAGAAGTACTGGTGGTTGGGAATTATCGGTTTGCTGTCATTGCTTTTGCCGCTTAAGCTGGGATTATATCAGCCTATGTTAGTAATAACAATCATTTTTTCTATTACGGCTTTGATTGCGAATGGTGTCATAGCTAGAGAAAATGAAAACGCAGCATCATGGCCAGCAACTATTGCTCATATTGGATTAGCCGTTATGGTAATTGGTATTGTCGTCTCTTCTGCTGCCAATGAGTCGACGATGACAACCTTAACTCTACAGCAACCTAAGAACATCCTGGGAAATGAAATTACATATATAGGTAAAGAAGAAGTGAATGACGGTAGTGGATTTTATCAAAATTTTACTGTCGGATATCAGAAAATAGAACCTTCTTTGGTACAGGCCTTCACTAAATACAATAAAGAAGGACAGCCATCTGCTAGGGAACCGGCTATTAGTCGCAGATGGCTAGCGGATTTATATGTAGCCCCTGTCATGAAGCATGAAGACCATACGGCTACAGAAATTCGATTGGCAACAGGAGAGGAAAGTCGGCAAAATGATGTAATCATCAAGTTTATTTCTTGGAAAATGATTATAGGTACCAGCGGACAGGAAATGAAAGTGCAGACCGTCTTTGAAGTGCTAAAAGAGGGAAGGACAGAAGAGATTCAGCCAGAGATTGTGTATAAGAACGGAGTGGTTAGTGCTGCTCCTGTAGTGGCTTTTGGTCAATATGAAATCGTCATTAATGGGGTTAATCCTAGGGATAAAAATATAAGCATTGGATTTTTGGATAACGTTTCTGTCAGTAAATCAGATAGTGTTGATGTTGAAATCAGTAATAAGCCTTTAATCAATTTAGTATGGCTAGGAGGAATTTTGATTACCTTCGGCTGTGGTTGGGCAGCAATCAATCGCTTCATAATACTCTCAGACGATGGCAATTCTTGGTCAAGCTAATGAATCAGCCAATTTAGCAGCAGGAATCAATGTGCTATAAATAAGAAAAAGGTTGTGATCTAGAAGTATAAATCACGGACACCATTTTCTATTTCTTTTAGACGTTTGATGGTTTTAGTGCGGACACTTTCCTGTGGTATTGAAGCAAGGTTTTTAGTAAT
>JBEQCC010000570.1:0-1486 GCA_041639455.1 Pelosinus sp.
CGTGTGCTCTTCCGATCTGAGTTAGTGGGAGTAGCCAAGAGATTGTGCAATGTCTTAGAATCTGTAACCATTCCAGTCCATCCTGAAATAAGAAAGCTGAAACAAGCTATGATGCAGCATGGGGCAGTGGCTAGCTTAATGTCAGGCAGCGGTCCTACTGTTTTTGGTCTGGCAGAAGATCAGGCTAAGGCAGAATATATTGCACAGAAGCTTAGAGGTCAATGTGCTGCTGACATATTTGTTACTAAAACAGTAGGAAGAAGTGAGGGAGTATAATGGAACGCCGATTATTGCCAATAAAATTAGACAGTTATCAGCCCCTCAGGGAAGTGGTGTGTGAAACCTTACGTAATGCAATCGTTTCAGGTGTTTTGCAGCCCGGTGAGCGCTTGATGGAGATTCAAGTTGCTGAGGAACTGGGAGTAAGTCGCACTCCTGTACGGGAAGCCATTCGTAAATTGGAACTGGAAGGATTTGTAGTCATGATACCCCGTCGTGGTACGTACGTATCCGATCTTTCCATTAAGGATATTACGGAAGTCTTTGAAGTACGTACTTCTCTGGATATTCTGGCTGCAGGGCTGGCTGCAGAGCGTATTACGGAAGATGAGCTTGAGCAGATGGAACGTCTGCTGGTGGAAATTGGCGGTTATATTGAACAAAATGACATGGAAAAGATCGTAGAAGCCGACAGCCAATTTCATGATATTTTGTATCGGGCCAGCCGCAATGAACGTCTTGTTGGTATTATCAACAATTTGCGGGAGCAGTTGACTCGTTTTCGCTCATTGTCGATGTCATATCCGGGACGGCTCAAAGCGATGTTTGCAGAACATACTCGTATGGTAGAATCATTAGGGCAGCGCAATGTGGCCTTAGCTCAGCAGTTTGCCGGAGAACATATGGTGAATGCGGAACAAGTTTTATTAAAAAATATGCTGGAACGCGGAGCGGATTCGAGTGAAGAATAGTTTTTAGGTTTTTGGGATAGTATATAGAAGACTTGTATTTTACCTGATAATCAAGTCTTCTGTATTTATACGCACATTCGCATGGGAGGTTTGGGTTTATGTATGATGCCATTATACTGGCTGGCGGTGAAAATAATGAACATTTGAGTAAGTTTTCATCTCAGCCGTATGAGGCGATGATCGAAATAGCTGGTAAGCCTATGGTGACCTTTGTGGCAGATGCATTGGCTGCTTCCCTCCAGGTGAAACGGATTTTTATCATGGGACCAATTCCACAATTAAAAAAATGTACCTTTCCTAAAGATACTATATTACTTGAGGGAGGCCGTACCCTTATTGAGACGATTCAACTGGGCATCAAGGCTCTTGGGCACGAAAATAAGGTATTAATCGTTACGGCTGATATTCCTCTTTTAACACCAGATGCCATTACTGATTTTCTTCGTCAATGTGACGAGGTCGAGGCGGATTTGTATTATCCGATTGTGAGTAAAGAGATCAATAATAAATGCTAT
>JBEQCC010000570.1:1496-2663 GCA_041639455.1 Pelosinus sp.
CTCAATGTCTGACTGTAGCTGAAAGACTGATTAATAATCGCAAGAATCCATTTAAACTTTGCTGCTTATTAGGATGGGGATTTGTTTTGCAATTTTTACTGGGCACATTAAGCTTGACTAAAGTAAAAGAAAGAGTAGAGACTTTACTGGGTATTACCGGCTCTGTGGTTCATTCCAGCTATCCTGAGTTGGGGATCGATGTAGATAAACCTAGTGACTTAGAGTTGGTACGAACTACCTTTTCTTTTCGTATATAATATAGACCAGCAGACTTGGCATACGCCAAGTCTTTTCTTATAAGCAATGACAGGCAAAAGAAAGGTTGAAATGCGAAGACGCTGCGCGTACACGAAGGACACCAAGGGGAGATTTTTTATGTTTTATTTTTTATAGTTTTTTAAAAAATAGTGATATAATATAAAAAAAGTACATATCATGCAGGTATTTCACTTTTTGCGGAGAAAGTGAATGAAAATGTTAAAAAATATAATAATATTCGGTGCTTTTCATGATGGAGGATAAAAAGTAATGACTAAGGTACGGAGAGTAGAAAGAATCGTAGCCCTGACCAAAATGCTGATGGATATGCCGGGGCGTTTATTTTCATTAGGACACTTTAGTGACTTGTTTAGTACAGCAAAGTCAACTTTAAGTGAAGATATGGTAACAATAAAACAATCAATGCAGGAATTCGGCTTAGGAACAATGCAAACCGTATCGGGGGCATCTGGCGGCGTAAGATATGTTCCATATCCTTCCGAGGAACGCATTAATCATATGTTGACACAGATGGCAGAGCAGCTTTCTGACCCAGACAGGATCATTCCTGGAGGATTTTTGTACATGTCGGATATTTTATTCACGCCTGAACTAATGATGCAGGCCGGTGAAATTTTTCGGGCAAGATTTTCTAGTGTAACCCCTGATTATATTATGACCGTGGAGACGAAAGGAATTCCCTTAGCATTTTCTACTGCTCGGGCTTTTGGCCTGCCGCTGGTCATTGTGCGGCAAGGGAGTAAGGTTACAGAGGGACCTTCAGTAAGCATTAACTATGTAACAGGCTCTACCAAACGGATTCAAACCATGTCTCTGCCTAGGCGGGCATTACCATCCGGCTCTAAGGTGCTGGTCATTGATGATTTTATGAAAGCTGGGGGTACAGCT
>JBEQCC010000571.1:0-2662 GCA_041639455.1 Pelosinus sp.
CTAATGCACTGCCAATCCCTACAACAGCGGGAATGCCTGCTGCCCTAGCCAAAATGGAGCTATGAGAAGTCTTTCCTCCTAGAGCAGTAATAAAACCTGATACACAATTTAAATCAAGAGCAGCTGTATCAGAAGGCAATAAATCCTGAGCTGCCAAAACTCCTGTATAGTTAACTTCTGCTGTACCGCCCTGCAATATACGTACTAAGCGTTTGCCAATATCCTTGATATCAGCTGCCCTCTCCTGCATATATTCACTATCAAGACCAGCAAACATAGCAGCAATTTCATTGGCTGCATCTTCTACTGCTGCTTCAGCGCTAGCTTGATTGTCAATATGATTTAAGACAACTTCAACAAAAGAAGGATCTGTGACCATTAGCTTATGAGCAACAAAGACTTCTGCCTGCTGTTCCCCCATATTAGCAGCTGTACGTTCTTGCAGTATCTCCAGCTCTTTTTCAGCAGCCTGCTGCGCTGCATAAAAACGTTCTTTTTCAGCCGGTGTCTGAGATGCATCTACCAGGCGACAGAAATCATGTATCGCCTCTTGCATATGCATAACTTTTCCAATAGCTACTCCTGCTGAAGCTGCGATTCCTTTTATTTTCCACATAGTATCACTCTTCCCCAAATTTGTCATCCACTAATTTTTTTAGGGCTGCACCTGCTTCAGCAGCATCCGGACCATCAATTTTGACAAGTAAAGTATCACCCTTTTTTACCCCTAATCCCATAATACTAATGATACTTTTTGCATTGCCGTTTTTTCCATCTTTAAATATTAAAATGTTGGATTTAAAAGAAGAAGCTTTTTGTGCGAACATAGCCGCTGGTCTGGCGTGTAACCCCGCCTGATTTTTAATTTGTAAATTGAATTCCATGTTTTTTACACAACCTTTCTTTTTCTTAAATATATATTATTACACTACAATAGCAGTGGATACCCCTTAATTTATCTCGGGCATAAGGTCTAGCGGAGTATCGTGAGGCAATATTTGAATTTGCAAATCAATGCCATATTCATGAAGCTCTTTAAAAGCACGTTTATCAATATCAGATATCGATACAGCTTTTGTCACCGTGGTCTTTCCCTGACCGAAACTCATCCCACCAATATTGACCTTACTAATCTCTAAGCCATTTTCTACTAAATTCAATATAGTAGTAGGGTTGGTAACTAATAAAAGCAGCTTTTCTCCTGCAAAAATATCCATTTTCAAGCTTTCTACTCCTTGAGTCACATTTAAGATCGTAACATTGATACCAGGAGGTGCTACGGTTTCGAGAAGCATCTTACGAATGAAATCTAGTGCAACTTCGTCATCAATCACGACAATGCGTTCGATTGGCATAGTCTTACACCACGCCATGACAATTTGACCATGAATGAGACGATCATCAATTCTTACTAATTCAATTCCCACCTAATCTCTTCCTTCTTACTATAGTTACTTCATGATATCGAAATTATGAATGCCATCATGACCTCCGTTTAAAGCGGCACTTGTTACATTCATTAATTTATCATTTCTGGCAGGTAATATTTCTAGTAGCATGGGCACATTTACACCTGAAACCATCTCAATCCCTGGCTGCTGCATAGCCACTATAGCCGCTGCTTGATAGGGACTCCCTCCTAATAAATCAACGAATATAATAGTACCTTGACCAGTGTCTACGCCTCTTACGGCTTCTCTAATGCGCAACTGCAAATCAGCTGTATTTTCTCCCATTGTAAAATCAAGAGATACAACCTTTTCCTGCTTCCCTGCAATCTGTTCTGTGGTAGTAAGCAAGGCACTTGCAAAACTTCCATGTGCAACGATTACCACACCAACCATTTTGTGCCCTCGCTTATATTTTTATATTTTTATCTTCTTAATATTCTTGCAATAACCATGCCAAAACCTGTCTTATTCAAAATAGAAGTTGTACTACAGCTATTTGACAGACAATTCCTAGCTTTTCCTCATAGAGTAAATTACTTGTGTTGTTATGTCAAACAACACAATCGAACTTGTTTCGTTTGTGTTTTAATTACGTTGCAATTATGTGTTTATTTTGATTAATATAATAATTCATACTATTATTAATATCGTTAATAAAAAGCCTTATCTTGAAGATAAAGCCTTTTACAGATTAAGGTATGCTATTTTTTATAAACTTCCCAAGCTTCTGAAACTCTTTTACGATAAGATTCCAAACGATTAGCCAGTACCTTTTCTTCTCTACGCCCAGCTTCTATGGATAAATCATATAAACTATTATTCATAGCATATATAACCGTTTTCATCAAATCGAATATAGGATCTTGATTTGTCTCACTATTTTGAGTCTTTTCCTGCAGTTCCTTGATTAGAGTAATAGCAATGGCGACTTTTTCTTCTGGCAATTGCCCAATGAGTTCATCTAACTCAGCTTTAGAATTCATTTTATATTCTCCCCATTTCCCTTAGCTTATTCTTCTTCATTAAAAAACACTTTATAAAAGTGCATACCTTTTTCATCATCAAAGCCTCGTTCAATAAACTGCATATTGCCAGTTTCTGTCGTGGGACTTTTTACTTTAATCTCAATTTCAGTATCCAGTTTGATCATGTTTCTAAATTTCTTTTTCACACTCTTTACGGCTGGAGTGGAAATCGTAAACCCTTCTGCA
>JBEQCC010000572.1:0-2656 GCA_041639455.1 Pelosinus sp.
ATATCGAATTTGAAGACGAGATTAAACAAATTCTTGAAGATATTCCTTATAGTGCTGCTGGACTTTGCTTAGATACTGGACATCTGTATTATTCTGGGATGGATCCAGTAAGCTGGATCCGTGACAATGCAGAAAGATTAGATTATATTCATTTCAAAGATATCGATAAGGATATTTATAATAAGGTTATGGCAATGGAAATTGACTTCTTTGATGCATGTGCGAAAGGTGTTATGTGCCCAATCGGTAAAGGCATTATAAATTATAGTGGTATTAATGCACTTTTAAAAGAAATCAATTATCAAGGCTGGATCACTATCGAGCAAGAAAGAGATCCAAGAAATTCAGGAACAAGTTTACAAGATGTATCGCAAAGCTATAAATATTTAAAAAGCGTAGGTTATTAAATTAGCGAGGAGTTGTTTTTAATGATTAATGGAGAACAACGTTTAAAAAGCCCAATTCGTTGGGCTATGATTGGAGGCGGTCGTGGTAGTCAAATTGGATATATTCATAGATCAGCAGCGTTACGAGATAATAGCTTTCAGCTAGTTGCAGGTGCATTTGACATAGATGCTGACAGAGGTAGAGAATTTGGAATTAATTTACGAGTAAGTGCACAGAGATGTTACCCAGACTATAAAACAATGTTTGATGAAGAAAAAAAACGCGAGGATGGTATTGAAGCAGTATCTATTGCAACACCAAATGGGACTCATTTTAACATCTGTAAAGCTGCACTAGAGGCAGGAATTCATGTTGTTTGTGAAAAACCTTTGTGTTTTACAGTAAAAGAGGCAACAATTATGAGGGAATTAGCCCAGAAGAATAATTTAATTGTAGGGGTAACTTACGGATATTCTGGTCATCAGATGATTCATCAAGCGAAAAAGATGATTGAAAATGGTGAATTAGGAGAAATTCGTATTGTGAATACGATGTTCGCCCATGGATTTCATTCCAGCGCTGTTGAGGAGGCTAATCCTTCCACAAAATGGAGAGTAGACCCTAAGTTTGCAGGTCCAAGTTATGTCTTAGGAGATGTTGGAACCCATCCGTTTTATTTATCTGAAGTAATGATGCCAAATATGAAAATAAAAAATCTGATGTGTACTAAACAAAGCTTTGTGAAAAGCCGTGCACCATTGGAAGATAACGCATTTGTGATTATGAATTATGAGAATGGAGCAGTTGGAACCGTATGGGCTAGTGCCGTGAATTGTGGTTCCATGCATGGACAGAAGGTTAGAGTAATCGGCTCCAAAGCAAGTATTGAATGGTGGGATGAGCAGCCAAATCAATTAAGATTTGAGATTCAGGGCAAACCAGCACAGATATTAGAAAGGGGAATGGATTATCTTTATGATAGTGCGCTTGCTGATGATCGGATAGGGGGTGGACATCCAGAGGGATTATTTGAAGCCTGGTCAAATTTATATTGGCGATTTGCTGTAGCAATGGATGCTGCCAATAGAAACGATCGTGAATTCTTAAAAGATTTTTGGTACCCCAATATTAATGCTGGATTTGAGGGCGTTAGATGGATCGAAAATTGTGTTAGATCCGCGGACAATGGGTCTGTTTGGGTAGATTATGAATAAGGAGTATTTTATAGATCTGAGGTTGATTAGATATAATTTTTTTCATAAAAATGCTGTTGAAGCATGCCGTAACAAAGCGGCTATGACGTATTCCAAGATTAAGTGTTTTTAATAGATGCTGTAAAATAAAAAATCATAATATTTCAAAAATAAAAACAAAAGGAGAAAATGCGATGAATAAATCGGTAAATCAAGAGTCAGTTGATCCGAAAAGATATGTTATATTAATAGGCTTGGTCGCTACATTTGGTTCTTTACTATTTGGTTATGATACTGGCGTTGTTAACGGTGCCCTGCCTTTTATGGCACAGCCTGATCAGCTTAATTTGACACCGGTATTAGAAGGTGCGGTTGTTGGAGCCATTGCTTTGGGGGCTGCATTAGGGTGTCTGATTGGTGGGCGGTTAGCTGATAGTCTTGGAAGGCGGAAAAATTTATTATATTTATCCATATTATTTTTCTTTGCTACTCTTGGGTGCACTGCATCTCCAAATGCCTACGTAATGGTTATTTTCCGTTTTTTTCTTGGCGTAGCCGTAGGAGCGTCGTCTGTAACTGTGCCTGTTTATCTAGCGGAAATAGCTACTAAAGAAACACGTGGACGTATGGTCGGACTTATGGATCTAATTGTAGTATTTGGCCAATTACTAGCCTTTGTTGTAAACTCTGTACTTGCTATTACGATGTCGGACAATTCTCATGTGTGGCGTTATATGTTAGCTGTCGCAGCGCTGCCTGCTGTGGCCTTGTTCATCGGTATGCTGAAAACTGATGAAAGTCCTCGTTGGCTTGTATCCAGAGGACGGATAAGTGAAGCATTGAATGTATTACAAAAAACCCGTTGTACAAAGGAGCAAGCTATAGCTGAACTCAATGAAATTCAAGATTTAGTGAGTGAAGAGAGCCATTGCAAGAAATTTATGTTTAGTGACTTAAATCAATCATGGATCAATCCTAATGCTCTAGCATGTTTCAATTTATGTTTAATGTGTTATCTATTCTGCTTGGCTTGTTCGGATGTGTGGAATATTCAGATGGGTGTCTGAACCTATTGC
>JBEQCC010000573.1:0-2653 GCA_041639455.1 Pelosinus sp.
GTGCTAAGAAGGATGTAACTCTTAGTAAAAGATAAGTACAATCCGGCAGAAGGGGGGAGGTTTTTTATTCATTTTGAGCGTTTTGAAAAGCATGAAATACATAAAAGGGGAATAAAGTTCCCTGTTCCTATTTTATTGAGAAATATAATACGAGGAGACAAGAAGATGTATTTTGGGATATTAAATAACAGTATTCGCAAACGAACTTTTTTACTCGCGATAGTACTAACTGGTTTGTTGTGGGCTGGTTTGCCGGAATCGTTATCATTACAAGAGACAAAAGGACTTTATCCAGTGATAGGCACTATGATTTGTATATTAAATGGTATTATTTTGCCTATGGTAATGGCAAAATTTACCATAAGTCAATCCGAAATCCGTAAGGCTACTAGGGATGATGCCTTAGAAGTATCT
The DNA here is from genome assembly GCA_041639455.1 of Pelosinus sp. Lineage (GTDB taxonomy): Bacteria > Bacillota > Negativicutes > DSM-13327 > DSM-13327 > Pelosinus. Next base: position 415 of record JBEQCC010000573.1, read on the forward strand.
AGGATTATCACGCATATGGAACATACCTTTAGTAGATTATTTATGACCCTCTTTGTGACGTTGTACTTATTTTTATGTACGCAGCTAGAATTAGGAAAAGATACATTCGTATTTGAAATATTCCAAGAAATAAACTGGAAAATATTCTATCTATTTATTTTGCTATTATCTTATTCCTTATTAATGCTTTATCAGACAGCTCCTATGTTCATTGTCTATGCAAGGAAGCACATTGCCGATAGTGCGAAAGATAAGCAGTACCAATTAAAAATGGCGCGGAAAGAGTAAAGCGGTAGTCTTGTGACTTTTTTAGCGAAAGAGGAATGAATATTTACTCAGGTTATTAATAACAGTCTGATTACGCAAGAAATGAGTTAGCAAGATACTAACTTTGCCGGGACTTTTTTTAAAAATATTATAATAAAAGGGTGGGTTTCTTTTGCTGTATCGAAAGTATGGAAAAACAAATGAAATGGTTTCTGCATTAGGGTTTGGGTGTATGCGGCTGCCGATTATTAATAATGATCCAACGCAAATTGATGAGGAAAAGGCAATATATATGATTCGCCATGCGATTGATTCTGGCGTAAATTATGTGGATACAGCTTATCCATATCATGGAACTGGCTTTACTCATGGGGGAGAAAGTGAGCCTTTTGTTGCAAAAGCATTAAAAGACGGCTATAGAGAACGAGTAAATTTGGCGACGAAACTTCCTAGCTGGTTGATTAAAACTAGGGCTGACATGGATAAATACTTAAATGAACAATTAGCACGTCTTCAGACAGATGTAATTGATTTTTATTTAGTACATTCGTTAAATAAAAATGTTTGGCCAGTGCTCAAAGAAGCTGGGATTGCTGACTTTTTAGATCAAGCAATTAAGGATGGAAAAATTAGATATGCTGGATTTTCTTTTCATGATCAGGGTGGATTGTTTAAAGAAATCGTAGATGAATATCCTTGGACATTTTGTCAAATTCAGTATAATTACTTGGATGAGGACTACCAGGCCGGTAAAGATGGTTTAGAATATGCGGCGAAAAAAGGCTTGGGTATTGCCATTATGGAACCTCTAAGAGGTGGAAACCTTGTCAAACTGCCTAAAGCAGCAGACGATTTATTTGCGAGAAACGCCGTGAAGAGGTCTTCAGCTGAATGGGCTTTACGATGGGTGTGGAATCATCCAGAAGTATCTGTTTTACTCAGTGGTATGACGACGATGGAGCATGTAACGGAGAATCTAAAAGTGGCGCAAGAAGCTCATGAAAATTCATTAGCCGCGGAAGAAATAGCAATAATTAATAAAGTAAAGAAAATCTTTAACGAGAGGATAAAAATCAATTGTACAGCTTGCTCTTACTGTATGCCTTGCCCTGTGGGAATCAATATTCCTGGGTGTTTTGCAACATACAATGACTATTGGGCTTTTGATGGCTCACAAGTGGCAAAACAAAGATATGCAATTATGTCAAAGCTTGGAACTCCTGCGTCTAAGTGTGTAGAATGTGGTAAGTGCGAGAGTCATTGTCCCCAGAGTATTGAAATTCGAAAAGAATTAAAGAATGTAAAAGAACTATTTAAATAATTTTTAAAAAGCAAAAGATATATTTAGAGCATACTGAGGATAGAATGTTTAAATATATTTTTTAAAACACGAGTATAGCTACTTGGCGGATTCAAATCGTTAATAAGAGTATCAAAAAAATACGGAGAGATACTATGAAAGTAATAAATTATAACTGAGCAAGAAGCTCATACATGCGCGTGCGTAATTTAAAAATTGAGTACTTATGTCACACAAAGTGCAAAAAAAAATGCGTAAATATTTTATTCACAAGGTATTGACTATTAATATGACCGGTTGTATAGTAATGGCATGAGTAGAAAAAAAAATATAGATTTAGAACAGACGCGATTAAATATACTAAAGGTAGGTTTATCTCTTTTAGAACAGAAAGGTTTTAATGCCACAGGCATTCAGGAAATCACCACCATTGCACGTATACCGAAAGGCTCTTTCTATAATTACTTTGCAAGTAAGGAAGAGTTTTGTGTAGAGATTATCCAATTCTATACAAAAACACGTATTGAAGAATGGGAAAATCTGTTGGAGGCAGAAGATAAAGGTGATCCATACCTCGCCCTACATGCAGCTTTTATAGAGCTTGCCATAGGATATGAATGTGCTGATCCTAAGAAGGGTTGCCTGCTAGGTAATCTTGCCGGTGAAATCAGC
>JBEQCC010000574.1:0-2651 GCA_041639455.1 Pelosinus sp.
GATGTGATTATAAAAAATAGCAGCAACGCCGCCCAATGGCGGCCGTATTGTGTAGTCAGGAGATACCTTCCTGTTTAATATGCTTTTTTTGTTACTTCTTTTTTCTGATAAAGCGGTCACATAGTCAACCCAAATTTTGCAGTGCAGCATGCCTCTGAAGCCCGATCCTAAAAATTGTCCGAATTGCGAAAAAATTTCAAAGTGCACAGGAGTTCTTGTCTTTTTAGCTTTCGTTATATTCTCAAAGAAGATCGGAGTTTTGGGGACAATATCCCATATGTATTTACCGATTAGCTGCTGCGCTAAATCTAGAGATGCGTATCTGGCAGTATATTCTATAGCTACTCGATTTGCATATGAAAAATTCCATTCATTATCTAATGAAAAAAATCCATCCAAGGCTTGAGCTGCCTGGCTAATAATCTCTTGATTCAGCAGACTGATCCCCATTGCAATGACACCAGCGGTATTTCCATCTTTATCCTTTATCGGGAGAGAATTTGACTTAAAAGCTACCCCATATACTTTCTTCTCCACATTGGTGCTGGAAGCCTGCCCTGTTTCTAATGCTTTCCTAAACCCTGCACCATGCGGGATAGTCGCTCCCAGGGGAAGTTTTACATCAATCTCTTTACCAGGCAAGTAATAAATAAACTTTTCCTGGTCAGTAATACCAAACATAATATCCAATGGAAGAAGTTCCTGGATAATTGGCAAAGTAATTTTTAAAGCTGCCAATAATTCTTTCGTTTCGCTCTTTGCTATGTCCACAGAACAACCAACTCCTCAATACCCATATATGGCTAACATGCAAGGATCTCCTAACTTACTGCTATAATGATCCCGCTTCGATTGTGTAACCCATTTAGTAACGTAGAAGTAAATAGATCTTACAATAACTACTCTTCTTTCTTAATTTCCCATTAATATACAAAATTCCTGCAAGTTCTCTTTAGAGTTCTTGCAGGAATTTATTATTTTCATCGTCAACACTTTGCCACGAACCAGTTAATTTCTCTTAAATTCACCGTCCATAGCCTGACACATAATTTTCACTATTTCTCATTTGAAGCAGCAAACGCTTCACTGGCAGTACACGCAAGATAAACAGGCAAATCATCAACTCTGGTAAAAGATAGGTAGCATTAAACACCAAGGAATACCAATAGGGCGATGTTCCGGGCGGCGCGTAGCTGGCAAAGAAAACTGCCCCAGATATAAAATGACAAATAAATCGACCACAACTGCCGACAATGGTCCCTAGCAGCATTCGATCTTTAAAATAGCCTGCCAGGCCAAGTGCCATATATGGCAGGGGATAATCAAAAAGGACTTGAACAGGATGCAGGATATAAGGATCCTGGAGTAAATTAAGCAGACCATAGGTAAAACCCGCCAGATATCCGACAACCGGTCCATAGCGAAAGGCAATCAGTAAAAGAGGAACCATTGCTCCTAAGGTTACACTGCCCCCCTGAGGCATATGGTACAAGCGGAAAGTATGTAAAATGACGGTCAATGCAAGCATTAAACCAATATGAACCATCATCGGCGTATTCAGTTTTACTTTTTTTATGTATGCAAAAGCTAGAATCAATGCCACCATAGCTACTAGGGCAAAAACACTGGCCGGCTGTTCAAATATCATTGCTATATTCTTGCTAAAAGCTGCTTCCATAACACTCATCTCCAATCCAGCATAAATAGATCCCTAACCAACCTGTTCCTATCGAAACGCGAATTTCCCTGTTCGTTTCATGGGGACGATTACTGATAGCATAAGGCAGGGCGTCACGCAATGTAACATTGGCTAAAGGCCAGTGAACACCCTCAATTGATACATCGGTACATTCCGTAGATAACGGGAGTAAAGAAACTACTTCTGGAGGCGCAGCCGTTTCTATACATACAGAATCCTTACCTTTTAATAAGATCAGAACCTCTTTTTCATCTGCAGCGCAACAACCCCGTATCCCAAAATCTTCACAGCCCTTTAATGAATGGATATTACTAAAGGTATGATCGAAACGGCCTCCCCATGCACCAGTTATAGTGACTGCCGCATGTTCATGAACCTCTCCCACTCTTTGTAATGCCAGTTGTAAATCCGTCAAGTTTTTTTCTGTCGGATAGACCTCCACAGGGATTCCCAAGCTCTCCCCCCAAGCCCATCCCTGAGATGTGGCACTATCACCATCACCAATGAGCCGCTCGGGAATAATCTGATTCGCGTAACAACTATCAATACCGCTATCTACACACCAAACAGGAAAATGGTCAGCGGCCTGAATCAGCCAGTCAGATGCTGGTTTCCTTCCCCCGGCGACAAGCAACACGTGTGTATCCGGCAGCTCTTTTTCAAAGGAACATCGTAATTGTGGCAATACCAAAAGGTTCTTCATTCCATCAATCTCCTGAATCTTTATCCTTTACATCCTTGAAAGCAATCTTATCATATGACTTATATTATATATTCTTTATTCAAAAAAATCATCTATATAGTAAGCCCCGCAATATATACCCTAGCGAGGATATTGCGGGGGCTTTACTATGAAATCTCTCTAATGGTGAATAAAGTTTTAGATTTTTCCCATCATAGTGATTGACAAACCTCCCAAATAGGATTATGTTAAAATTTACATATACTATTG
>JBEQCC010000575.1:0-2650 GCA_041639455.1 Pelosinus sp.
GATATACGGCGTACAGTACCAACGGGTGTATTCCTTCATGGTCATGGTGTCAGGATTTTTCTTGGCCAGCCCATCATCCGGCGTGATCAGGGCACTGACCTTTAATTGGCTGTATTTATTCGCCAGCCCTAATAGATTTTGCACGACGGCTAAATTGGCGTAAATCTGATTGTCTTCCGGCCCGCCGGTATTAACAATCCCTGCCACCTGCATGATCCGTCGCTGCTGATTGTAACTAAATTCAATATTGTCACCAGGCTTTATCTGGAATCTTTCCGCCAGAGCCGCTCCTATAATAACGTGCTGGTTGTCATCGACGGCAATCGAACTTCCCTCGACCTGCCACCAGGGTGCAACAGTTTTTATGCCCGCCTCCGCCGTCTTATAGGCTTCCTGCGGGATAGGAATTTCTCGTTCAAACCAAGTGCCAGTAAGGGTCACGTTCTGTCCTTGAACCTGGACAACAGTGTCCAGATAGGGATTGAAGCCGACAATGTTGTACTTCCAGAAAATCTTCTTGATTTTATAAATATCCATTTCATCCAAATATTGACGTTCCGCTACCGGCGTATAGTTGACACCGTCAATTTCAAGCTGCAGCGCATCGGCTTTGGGGTTTACGACAATATTGGCACCATAATTTTTCAGTTCCCGTCCCACTTTATCATTCAAACTAAAATAGACATTGAGCAGAGCGGCAGCGACTGACGCCCCCATCAGCACAGCGGCAATCGCTAGTAGGATGCGCTTGTAGCGGACTTTCAGCGATTGTCCAATAATACGTAAAAACATGTTCATTCCTCCCGATTAGGCCTTGAAAAAGGGGGGACCTAGCCAGATGCCGGCTAGGCATATGTTGCTTCCACCCCATAACATTAGTTGGCTTTTTTATTGTATACAGGAACACCTTTATCCGTAAGCTGAGCGGCAGCAAGCACCACATTGTCGCCATCCACTTGGGCTTCCACAGCTACTGGGTTGCAGCCGCCTGGGAAACCGATGGTAGGAATGGCAATCGGCGCATTGCAGTTTTTGCAGATAATGTTCGTCTTGTTATCTTCTTCCTGGTAATATCCTTGGGGACCGCAAATTTCGCAAGCGTCCAAGCCGCTGCCGATACTGCCGTCTTCGCGTTTAATTAATAAGAATTTAATATCGGTACCATTTGCTCTATATGCGTATTTATGAATCAATCCATCATCTAACGATTCCGTTGCTATTGCGATTTTCCCATCTTGGGCTGTTACAGAAGCCGGCATGGGGTCAATAGTAGGTTTCAAATAGGACTCTATCAAATTCCAGCCTAGAATTCCGTTGATAGCGACCACAGCACCAACTACAGCCAACTTCCACTGTTTCTCCTGATTAATTTTAGCTAAAGCCTGCCGCCTTGCAATGGGGTCTGAAATTGAACTCGGATTCACTGCCGATTTGTTGCTATTGTCGAAAAGAACCATGAGAATGGGTAAAGTCAACATAATCATAGAAATAATGACAGTGGAATTTTCTCTGACGATCAAACCAAGGATATACATTACGGTTGGATTCATTGGGATCAACTGTATCTCAGCAAATTCATGAATACTGCCAGCAAACAGTCGAACAACTAAAATCATCAGAATCATGCTGGTCACATTAAAGAATTTGGCCAAGTTAATCCGGATACTGCCTTTTATAAAGAAGTACGCAAACAGTACCGACATTGCAATTCCCAGTAGACCGCCTACCCAGCCCATAACCGGGGATTCCCCTAAACTCAACGCGCTAAGAAAAAGTACGGTCTCAATGCCTTCCCGGAAAATCATGAAGAAGGTAAAGGCGAACAGACCCCAGCCTTGCTTCTTCAAATCAGCGCCTGACTCCACAATGCGCCCCAACTTGTTCTCCATTGTCTGTTTCATATTCTTAGCCGTCTTCCGCATCCACAGTACCATGCTGCCAACGAAAACTCCGGCTACCAAAAACATCGTTCCTTCAAAAATCTCGTTATCCGGCTCAATATCAAACATAGTGAACAGTACCGCTCCCAAAACACTAGCCACCACGGCTGTCCCTAATCCTATGTACACATAGCGGTTTAACTGAGTTTTGTCCAAACGCTTTAAATATGCAAGAATAATTGCAACAACAAGTGCAGCTTCAATTCCTTCCCGCAAAGTAACTACTAAAGATTCAATCATGTTAGTCCCTCCATTTGTTATTAATAATATCAGTAATCATTCTCAATAATTATCTGTAAAAAAAGCAGGTATCACACTTCAAACTGCTATTGTTAGAATCAATCTAAGCCCTTTCATATCTACCCCTATTAGTCATCGGCAGCTAACAGTACAACTACAAGCCATTATAAACCCTATCCCCGTAGGTACTATATAATGAAACTCATTATCGGTACATTGAGAAAAAAGAAGATAACTACATTCGTCCTAACTGCTTTTGCCAGTTACTGCAAGGTTCTTGATAAATAGAATTTTTTCAATCTTCACAGTTACTGTTTTATAATTCCCAGGCAATCTGTCGGAGTAGTAGACGTTTATTCCGTCAACCATGGTCTTTTGATAGCTATTGACTTTTCCCTGGTCAATTCCCAGTCGCACCGTTGGGAGCTGGGCGTCACACACACAGCCACCCCCGCAGCAACCACCGGGTC
>JBEQCC010000576.1:0-2647 GCA_041639455.1 Pelosinus sp.
GGTTTATACAGAATTATTCATGATAAGCTGCCACGATTGATCATGCGGGTTGACAAAGCGGTGAGGGGCGTACCATTTATATCTACAGCAGGAGCTGTGAGAAACAGCCGTGGCGAAACTATTGGAGCTATTTCTTTTACGCAGACCGTAGAACGTCAGGAAGCTATGAAGGAGATGGCTAGAAGTTTATCTAATAATATAAGTCTTTTAGCCAGTACTGCGGAAGAAGTTACTGCACAAACCCAGGAGATAACAAGTATTACTCATGCTTTATCTAAAGAAGCAGAAGAATCCCAGACTAGAGTAAGTGAAAGTAATCGAGTGTTAGGTATTATTGAAGGAATTACAAGCCAAACGAATTTGCTGGGGCTTAATGCTGCCAATTAAGAGATAAAACGATCATTGTATGTAGAAATAATACCATTGGTATATGCCAAGGTATTATTTTTATTTTGGTCTACTAATTTTGTAAACCAATATTGTTGAAATATGATGATTGACTTCTTTCCCAGCAAGGTGTATATTTTTTACAATAGATTTTGTTGAACGATTATGTTCTGACAAAAGATAAACAAAAAAATTGAAGAGGTTATAGAATGAGTCGACAAACAGATATTGCTTATCAATATATAAAACAAAAGATATTAGAAGGTGAGTATAAGCCAGCGCAAAAGTTAACTGAAATTCAACTAGCAGAATTAATAGAAGTAAGCAGGAGTACAGTCAAAAAAGCTCTTTTAAAGCTATCACAAGAAAATCTTGTAACTATTGAAAATAATAAAGGAGCGAGTATTAAATCTTTTACTTTAGAAGAGGTAATGAATTATTTAGAAATTCGAGAGGTTCTTGAAGGGCTGGTAGCGAGGTCAGTAGCTAAAGATATTAGTGAATCTGAGCTCGAGAGACTAAAAAGTATTCTAGATGAAATGAATATCAGGCTGCAGGGTAATAAGCTTGATGAATATTCGATTTTGAATAAAAGCTTCCACAAGGAAATGTATAAGGCTGCAAAAAATGTTCAGGCTGTTGAACTAATTAATATGATAAGGACACAATTGATCAGGTACCAATTTCGTACTATTTTAGTACCAGGTAGAAATCAAGCTTCCTATGAAGAACATAAAAAGATTTATGAAGCATTAAAATCGAAAGATGAAACTGCTGCTGAAGAGGCTGTAAGAAACCATATTGTTAATGTAAGAGAAACGATTAATAAAAACTATCAATACTTGTTATAATCTGATTAAAAACTACTGTTTAGGTACGTGAACCGCACTCGTTTGAGTGCGGTTATTTTAATTTTGCAATGAGAGATAATTATAACGAATTTTTGGATTATTTAATATTGACAGATAGATTAAAGTATTGTAAATTATAATTGTTAACAAAAATGTTCAACAATATTGCGAACAAAAGGGGATGTTTATGGATACAATGGACTTACTTAAAGGCGCGTATGACCTTCATGTTCATACGGGTCCAGATGTTATGGCAAGAAAACTGGATGACCTTGAAATGGGAAGAAGAATACAAAAAAATGGGATAAAAGGTTATGTGATTAAGTCTCATTATTTCTGTACTGCTGACAGAGCTAAATTAGTAAACACAACTTATCCCGGACTAAATGCAGTTGGTGCCATTAGTTTGAATAATTCTGTAGGTGGATTGAACTGGGCAGCGGTAGAGATGGCAGCTCGTGCAGGTGCAAAATTGGTTTGGATGCCTACAGTAGATGCATTCAACGAACAGGAACATTTCAAAACTCACAAACCTGAAAAAATGCCTTATTGGGCAAAACTACAGATGGAAATGGTTGCCCAGGGCAAGACGCAAGGAAGTATCAATCTGCTTGATAATGGTCAGCTAAAAGCATGTGTATTACAGATCTTAGATATTATCGCCTATTATAATCTTATATTGGCAACTGGTCATATCGGCAAGGAGGAGGTTTTTGCCTTGGTTAAGGCTGCCAAAGATCGTAATGTGAAAAAAATTATTGTTACTCATCCTGACTTTCCTTCAACGATTATCTCGAAAGAAGAACAAAAAGAACTGGTTCAGATGGGGGCGTACATGGAGCATTGCTTTACAACGCCGCAAACTGGAAAAACCACCTGGGAAGCGGCATATGAGGAAATTAGATATGTTGGTGCAGACAAGTGCATCATATCAACGGATCTAGGGCAGCCCCAGGGAATGTATCCGGATGAAGGATTACAACTATTTGCAGCTAACCTGTTACAGAATGGTTTTGACGCTGAAGAGGTTAAACAAATGTTTGTTGATAATCCTACCTATTTGGTAGAAGGCTAATAATCTTGAAGCGGAAGGTGTAAATATGATAGATAAAAACGTTAATCTATTGGTGGTAAGTGCGCATGCTGCTGATTTTGTCTGGCGTGCAGGCGGTACGATTGCTAAGTATATCAAACATGGTGCGAATGTTTCACTCGTTATTTTAAGTTATGGCGTCAGAGGAGAGTCAAATGATCTATGGAAGATCGAAGGTCAGACAGCAGATAGTGTCAAGAAATTCCGTCACAGCGAAGTTGAGCAGGCACTTCGGCATCTAGGTGTTAAAAATGTTGAATTTTGGGATTTTGAAGATTATCATATGCAATTTACCGTGGAACGCATGGATCGTATG
>JBEQCC010000577.1:0-1847 GCA_041639455.1 Pelosinus sp.
AGGAAATGCTGCCAGAGGAATGAGCCTGGTAGCATTGCACAATGGTGGCGGTGTGGGAATCGGTAAATCAATCAATGGCGGCTTTGGCATGGTGTTGGACGGCAGTGAGCGGGTGGATGAAATTTTACGGTCGGCTATGCTATGGGATGTCATTGGGGGGGTAGCCCGTCGATCATGGGCAAGAAATGAGCATTCCATTGAAACCATTATTGAATTTAATCGCGATTATGCAGGCAAAGCTCATGTGACGATTCCTTATATTCCAACGGAAGAATTGATTGATACCATTGTCAATGCAGCGTTTCAATAGTTTCGTGCGAACAAGTGCCAAAGGGGGAGAGGCTTTGCATAGTGATAGTAGTATGTTGTTAATTAAACATGCAGCAGAGATTGTTACCAGCACAGGGACAACAGCAAGAAAAGGAACCGATATGAACTGTTTGGAAAGAATCATTGACGGTGCGTTATTGGCAAAAGACGGCATTATTCAATGGGTGGGGCAAACTGCTGATTTACCCGAGATTACCCATAATAATACAACGATTATTGATGCAACGGGGTGCAGTGTCATTCCAGGATTTGTAGATTCTCATACACATTTCGTGTTTGGCGGTTATCGTCCAGAAGAATTCTTCTGGCGTCTTAGCGGAACCCCTTACTTAGAGATATTAGAGCGGGGCGGTGGTATTTTAAATACCGTCAAAGCCACTCAGGCTATGGGATATGAAGCAATGGTTGAGACTGCGTCAAGGCGGTTGGATGAGATGTTAGCTATGGGAGTTACTACCGTGGAAGGCAAGAGCGGTTATGGATTGGATTTTGATACAGAACTCATGCAATTAAAAGCTATGGGAAAATTAAATGCCGAGCATACTGTCGAGGTTATACCGACTTTCATGGGGGCCCATGCTGTACCTCCTGAATATCGCGGGCAGGAAGAGGACTATGTCACATTCATTGTGGAAAAGCTTCTGCCGGCAGTGGTAGAGCAGTCAATTGCAGAGTTTTGTGATGTATTCTGCGAAAAGGGCGTATTCTCAGTCGAGCAGACGCGAAAGATTCTGCAGGCCGCAGGTGATTTAGGATTAAAAAGAAAGATCCATGCGGATGAGATTGTGTCTTTTGGTGGAGCAGAGCTCGCAGCAGAACTTGGGGCGGTTTCTGCAGATCATTTGCTGCAGGCATCGGATAAGGGGATTGCTGACATGGCGGCCCGGGGTGTAGTGGCGACAGTATTGCCAATAACGGCATTTTGTCTGAGAGAACAATATGCCAGAGCCAGATGGATTATTGATAATGGCGGAGCACTCGCATTAGCAACCGACTATAATCCAGGAAGTTGCTTTAGTCATTCGATTCCTATGCTGATTGCATTGGCTGCTATCCAGCTAAGGTTATCACCAGCAGAAATTCTGACGGCGTTGACACTAAATGGTGCAGCCGCTGTTGGAAGAGCAGATCGCATTGGTACGATAGAATCTGGGAAACAGGCTGACATTATTATGCTGAGATATCCATCTTATCTATTCTTAAGTTATCATGCCGGGATGGATATCGTCGATTTGGTTATTAAGAAAGGGCAAGTGATTGTAGATAAACGATATAGAAATTTGGGAGGTAGTAAATAGGATGAGCAAATTAGTAGAATGTGTACCGAACTTTAGTGAAGGACGTCGCCCTGAAGTCATAGAGGCTATCATAAATGAAGTGAAAAAGATAGAAGGTATCAAACTGCTGGATGTACAATCCGATGCCAGTCATAATCGCTCAGTGCTAACATTTGTAGGCGAACCTCAGGCAGTTAAACAGGCAGCCTTTGCCTCTTGTGCCAAGGCTGCGGAACTGAT
>JBEQCC010000577.1:1857-2638 GCA_041639455.1 Pelosinus sp.
ATTGACATGGAACAACATCATGGTGAACATCCGCGTATAGGAGCTACTGATGTGATTCCGTTCATTCCAGTACGAGGAATCAGCCTTGAAGAATGTGCGGATCTAGCCAATGAGTTAGGAAAAGAAATTGCTGAAAAGCTAGATATTCCAGTGTATATGTATGAAGCAGCCGCGAAAAAAAGTGAACGTAAGAACTTGCCGGACGTTCGTAAAGGACAATATGAAGGTTTAAAAACAGCCATTACGGAACCGGAAAGAAAGCCGGATTATGGTCCGGCCCAAATGCATCCTAAGGCAGGTGCTACAGTAGTAGGAGCTAGGCAGTGTTTAATTGCCTATAATATTAATCTAAGTACCAGTGATGTTAGCATAGCTAAGAAGATTGCCACGGCTATCCGGGAAGCCAAAGGAGGTTTTAAATACTGCCGTGCAATGGGCATTATGATTGAGGAACGCAATGTAGCACAAGTCACCATCAATATGATTAATTATGAAGGCACGCCCTTACACCGCGTATTTGAAACGGTAAAAAATGAAGCAGCCCGATACGGTGTCAACATTATTGGCAGCGAAATTGTGGGTCTTGTGCCAATGCAGGCACTCATTGATACAGCAGACTACTACTTACGCCTTGAAGGATTTAATCGTAAGCAAGTGTTGGAAGAAAATATTAAATTGATAGAGTCAGGATAAAGATAGGAGGAATGAATAGTATGCTGATTGACAAAAGCATCACAGACTTTTTAACAGAACTAAAATCAGACTCCCCGGCACCAGGAGG
>JBEQCC010000578.1:0-2636 GCA_041639455.1 Pelosinus sp.
GGTTTATTTTCTTTTTTAGCTTCCTGGAGAGTTCTATCATAATAGCCTAATAGCAGGGAACCGATTCCTCCAGAACGTTGACCTTGACCAGGCAGCCAGCCACCAATTACTAATTCCTGACGGTACTGATTTTTTATTTTAAGCCAATTTTCATTGCGTGCTCCAGGAATATAGGTGCTGTTTAAGCGTTTAGCAATAATACCTTCTAGGTTTAAAGCAGAGGCTGCGGCTAGTATTTCTTTACCGCTGCCTTGCTGATAAGCTGGAGTCTGCCAATTGGCATCTGAAAGCTGCAAGCTTTCTAAAAGCGATCGGCGTTTTGTATAGGAAAGCTCTAATAGAGATTGGTTAAAGTAGAGAATATCGAAGATAATGTAGGTTACAGGTGTTTCTGGCATTTTCCTATGGATAGCGGTAAGGGAACTAAGACCCATGCGTTGTTGTAAGTTAAGAAAGGAGGGGAGGCCGTTCTTATCAAAAGTAATAATTTCTCCATCAAGTAGAATTTTTTGCCCAGTTAATTTTTTTTTCAATTGTTGAAGTTCTGGATATTGATGTGTAATATCATTTAAATTGCGGCTTCTTATGGTTAATTGTTCTGCATTATAGTAAAGCATTGCACGGATTCCGTCCCATTTGATCTCAAAACTGTATTGAGCATCATCAAGTGGCAATTTAGCAGGTTTGGCTAACATAGGTTTAATTAATTGCATGAAATATCACCTCTATTATCATAGTATTTTTAGATCATTGGTTGGTTATACTCGTAATAAAAAAAGACTGGTTATCCAGTCTTTTTTTATTACGTTTCTATTGTGTTAATAGCTTTTCCATTTGATTCAGCATAGTAGAAAAATTATTTAATGTTATTTCAATTGGTTTTGATGAAGACATATCAACGCCAGCCTGCTTTAAAATATTGAGGGAGTAATCAGAACCACCGCTTTTTAGAAAATTAATATATTTTTTTTGAGCTGGTTGACCTTCCTTAAGTATTTTATCCGCTAGGGTTGTGGCAGCAGAATAGCCCGTAACATATTGATACACATAAAATTCTGAGTAAAAATGTGGAATTCTTGCCCACTCGATGTTTAATTCGTTGTCAACAACGATATTAGAACCGTAGTAGGCTACGTTAAGATCATGCCATAACGTATCGAGAGTATCTGCTGTGAGAGTTTCGCCTTCTTCGGACATTTCATAAATTATTTTTTCAAATTCAGCAAACATAGTTTGACGGTAAACGGTAGCTCGTACTTGCTCTAAATATTGATTGATGAGATAGAGTTTTATGTTCTTATCTGTTGTGGTATTAAGCATATGATGTAATAGTAGTATTTCATTGGTAGTAGAAGCAACTTCAGCACAAAAAATCGTATAAGATGAAGTGGCGTAAGGCTGACTTTCTTGACTGTAATAACTATGAATGGCATGCCCCATTTCATGAGCCAATGTTGAGACATCATCATAGCGATTATTATAATTGAGTAATACAAAAGGGTGGGTTCCATAATTTCCCCAGGAATAGGCACCTGTCTGTTTGCCCTTATTTTCGTAAACGTCGATCCATCCAGAAGTTAAGCCTTTATCTAGAATTTGGGCATATTCTGAACCTAGAGGCTTAAGAGCTGTACAAATCAGTTTCAATCCTTCCTCATAAGGAAAGGGGAAATGTAACTCTTTAACTAGGGGAGTATATAAATCATACATATGAATGTCAGTTAACTGCAGAAAATTCTTTTTAAGAGCGACATAACGATGCAAGGGGGCAAGATTCTTGCGGACAGTAGCTATTAAATTATCATACACCTCCGTTGGTACATTGTCACCTTTTAAAGCAGATTCCAATGTGGAGGAATAATTACGGGTCTTTGCATAAAAAACATTTTGTTTCACATTTCCACTTAATGTAGAAGCAAAGGTATTGCGGTAGCGGTTGTAAGTAGTAAACAAATTAGTAAAAGCTTGTTGACGAACATTTCGGTCGCTGGAGCGGATAAATAGACTATAACGTCCCTCGCTTAATTGTACCATTTGGCCTTGCTCATCAATTGTTTGTGGAAATTCCATATCTGCATGTGCTAACATATTAAAGGTATTTTCAGATGCTTGTGTAATGTCTGAAACCCTGGATAAGATGGCTTCTTCCTTAGGGGATAACACATGTTCTCTTTGTCTGGCAAGATTATCAAAGTAAAAACAATATTCCTTTAATCCGTCTTCCTGCTGACGAAATGTGGTTAATATTTCATCAGGCAAAGCCAAAATTTCAGGTTCAATAAACGCAGTAGCTGCGCCTGCTTCTGCCAGTAATGATTCTAGTTTTCCCGTCATTCCTTGATATTTGGTGTCCGATGTATTTTCATCTTTATGCATACGGGCAAAGGCATATAATCTGCCACTGATTATACCAAGTTCATCCCGCTTTTTAAGGCACGCTAATAAATCTTGAGATGAGTTTTTTAATGTACCAGCATATTGAGTGATTTCTTTTAAACTGCTCTTTAAGGTATTAAAATCTTGCTGCCAAAGCTCATCGTTCGCATAAATATCTTCTAGATGCCATTTATATTGATCGGGTATTTCACTGCGAGGCGGCACATGAGAGGCTTTGCCAGTAGCGGCACCACCGCTAG
>JBEQCC010000579.1:0-2635 GCA_041639455.1 Pelosinus sp.
AGCCCGGCGCTCCATCCGGCAACTAATGGACATTGCGCCCAAGGTGGCGCGAGTGCGCCGTGGGGTCAGTGAAGTGGAAATGTCTGTTGAAGATATTGTCGTTGGTGACGTGATGATTATCCGGCCTGGCGAAAAAATCGCTATGGATGGTGTCATCTTAAAAGGTGAGTCGACTATCAATCAAGCGGCCATCACCGGCGAGTCCATTCCTGTGGAAAAAGGGCCGGGAGCTGAAGTGTTTGCCGGTACGCTCAATACCCATGGCTCACTGGAAATAGAAGTAACGAAACTGGTACAGGATACGACCATTGCTAAAATTATTCATATGGTGGAAGATGCCCAAGGCAAGCGCGCGCCGTCCCAGGCGTTCGTGGAAAAATTTGCGGCTGTCTATACACCGATTATTATGGCTCTGGCAGTTGGCATCGTCTTTATCCCACCGCTCTTCCTCGGATCGGAATGGGCACCATGGATTTATCGCGGTTTGGCTCTCTTAGTGGTTGCCTGCCCGTGTGCTCTCGTGGTGTCTACGCCAGTGGCTATCGTTAGCGCCATTAGTAATGCTGCTAAAAACGGTGTACTCATCAAAGGCGGTATCTATTTAGAGCAAGCTGGTTCGCTAAGTGCCATTGCTTTTGATAAAACCGGGACACTGACCAAAGGGGAACCGGCGGTAACCGATATTGTTCCGTTAGCAATACAATCCGAAGAAAGGCTCCTCGCTATGGCGGCCAGCCTGGAAGTGCGTTCTGAACATCCGCTGGCACAGGCTATTGTAAAGGCAGCCCAAGAACGGCACTATACAGTAACACCGGCAGAAGATTTTATGGCCATTACCGGGCGCGGGGCGCAGGGCACTATTGACGGCAAAACAATTTATATTGGCAATCCCCGTCTGTTTAGCGAATTGGACGTATCGATCGCGCCGGTGGCCAAGGACGTGGAACGCCTGCAGGGTGAAGGCAAGACAGTCATGCTCGTCGGCAACCTAGAACAATTCCTGGGCATTATCGCCGTGGCTGACGAAGTGCGGGAAGCTAGCGCTGCCACCATTGCTGACCTCAAAAAAGCGGGCATCCGTCACACCATTATGCTGACAGGTGATAATGCTGCTACTGCCAAAGCCATGGCGGCGAAGGTGGGCGTAGATGAGTTCCGCGCTGAACTCTTGCCTCAGGACAAAGTGACAGCAATACAGGAACTGCTGGGTAAATACGGCAAGGTGGCCATGATCGGCGACGGCATTAACGACGCTCCTGCCCTGGCGCTCTCGACAGTGGGTATCGCCATGGGCGGCGCTGGTACCGATACGGCTATGGAAACAGCCGACATTGCTCTCATGGCCGATGATTTGACCAAACTGCCTTTCACCATCCGTTTGAGCCGCAAGTCCTTGGCTATCATCAGGCAGAATATTACTTTCTCACTAGTCATTAAAACCATCGCCATATTGGCCGTATTCCCTGGTTGGCTAACTCTGTGGCTAGCTATCCTGGCTGATATGGGAGCTACCATCATTGTGACATTAAATAGCCTACGCCTCCTAAAGGTTAAATCGAAAGAATGAGTGGAAGTGTAAATGGTGGCGTAGTTTGTGCCGCAACCATTTACATTTAAGAAATTCCATTCATCGGTTTGTAGGTGAAATCTAAGTGTTTCCTAAAGGAGTAGACTATGAACGAAAACGTAATTGCTGTACTTATCGGTATAGTGGAAGGGTTGACTGAATTTCTACCTGTTTCCTCAAGCGGGCATATGATTTTAGCTGGTTCCCTTCTTGGTTTTGAAGGAGAGAAGGCTAGTGTATTTGAAGTGTTTATCCAATTAGGCGCTATTTTATCGGTGTTAATTCTCTATCGAGACAAATTTTTACATATGTTTTCAGTGGAGCGGCTAAGCATTACGCGCGGGCTATCCATCTATCATGTATTAGCCGGAATTATCCCGATCATGATTATTGGCTTTTTGCTGCACAAGCCGATTAAAGCCTACTTATTTTCCCCATTAACCGTCATCATTGGACTGGTCGCCGGAGGTGTGTTGATGCTGGCGGCCGAAAAGCTGGCAAAGTCTCCTGAGACGCAGGAAGCTGAGGATATGTCACTACGACAAGCTTTTTTTGTGGGGCTGTTTCAAATACTATCATTGTGGCCTGGCTTCTCTCGCTCTGGCTCGACTATTGCGGGTGGTCTGATATTTGGTATGAGTAGGAAAGCAGCGGCTGAATTTTCCTTTATTATGGCCGTACCACTAATGTTGGCCGCATGCCTGTATGATCTTTTGAAAATTTGGAGTAAGCTCAATATAGGCGATTTGCAAATGCTTGCGATTGGTTTTGTTGTTGCTTTTATTGTTGGTTATATTTCGATTGTTTGGTTCATTGGTTTTCTGAACAGATCGACGCTTGCCTCGTTTGCTTATTATCGGTTTGTGCTGGCGGCCATATCGTACTATTATTTTTTTGCAACATAGCGTGGCTGTGAGCAACTGGAAAGTCTGGTGGAGGTAGGTGTAGTGGAGGAATTAGTCAGCATTAAGGGGGGATATGATGAATATATATATCGAACCAACAGCCCACGAGTACATTCAGAAAAAGAACACCGACAAAGCTATTACCATTAGCTTGGCACAAAGA
>JBEQCC010000580.1:0-2633 GCA_041639455.1 Pelosinus sp.
GAAACACGAAGATGCTAAGACTATGAAGAATATTATCCCTTTGCGTCCTTTATAATTCTTCCTTAGCTTCGCGTTTCATCATTTTTTTATATACTAGGAAAGCCATTACGCTTAATCAGAAAATCGGTAGGCATTTTTACCGGATGCTTTGGCTTGATACATGGCATTATCGGCCTTCTTGACTAAGCTGTCTACATCCTCTCCATCCGTAGGATAAAAACTGATTCCAATGCTGCTGGAAATGGTCACCGTACATCCTAATAACTCAAAGGTCTGATTTAATTGCTTTTTTATTTTTGCAGCAACGATTTCAACGTCCGCACTCTTTACTACTTCCGGCAGAATCAAGGTAAACTCATCACCGCCCATCCGGGCAACAATGTCGCTTTCCCTTACACATTTTTTTAAACGATCAGCAACTGCTTTTAGCAGCAAGTCCCCCTTGTCATGACCTAGGTTATCATTTACATGTTTAAAACCATCAAGATCAACATACATCACAGCCATCATATGATGATAGCGTTTCGCCGAGGCAAGACATTGATTGATCTTCTCATAAAATAATATACGATTGGGCAAACCAGTCAGACCATCGTGATAGGCATGAAAGCGAATCTTTTCCTCAAATTTCATACGTTCTGATAAATCCCTAAAGATTCCGCAATACATAGTTACCTTACCTAATTCATTCTTAACGGCGTCAATTACTACCCATTCGGAATAATACTCACCATTTTTCCGTTTATTTATAATCTCGCCTCTCCACTGTCCATCTGTATGCAACGAATTCCAGATATCCTGATAGAATTCCTCTTGATGCCTGCCTGATTTTAATATCCCAGGCGTCTTTCCTACGATCTCATCCGTGGAGTATCCCGTATGCTTTGCAAAAGCGGGATTCACATATTGAATAATCCCTTTTATATCAGTCACCAAAATACCATCGCTGGCATGTTCAAACACTTGTAAAGCCAGCTGCAAACGATTGCGCATTTGCTGCAATTCCGTTATGTCCTTTAACGTAATCATTAAATATTGTTCACTATCACGTTGAGCAACTTTAAAAGAACTGCCAACATAGAGCATCTGTCCATCTTTACACCAATATTGACGTAAACCGATTTCTAGCAGCCCATGATTTACAATTTTATGAATATTAGCGTTTACCTCTTCCACTTCAGCGCCAATGATATCATATATGGAAAAATTACCCAAATCTTCAACATCATACTTTAGTAATTTTAAAAAAGCATGAGTAGCATCCACAACGATCTTTGTATCCACATGAATAACATATGTTATTTCAAGGCTATCTTTATCTAATGAACAACAATAGTATTTCTTCCCAGAAAAGTGCTGTATATCGCGGCTACTTCTACATAAAAATGCTTTGTGAAAATTTAACGTCTTCAACATATGCCTCCTGTATTCTTTTCTAGGATCAGCACTTTGCATAATCTTGTATATAAATTCGCCCAATTATGAGCAACACCTTCTAATCTTTTTACTGTATATCAACTTTTTTTGTCGGCTAAGAGCGTAATGGAACTGGCAGAATATAAAAGTATACAGCAATAAAATGAGATATGCTCCCTGCCAGAACAAACAAGTGCCAGATGGCATGATTATAAGGTATCTTTTTCCACAAATAAAAAACACTTCCTAATGTATAAAATAAACCACCCACCAGCAGCCAAGTCATTCCTAAGGTTGGGACTGTTGCAATCAGAGGTTTGATCGCAAAGACAATAAACCAACCCATGCCAAGGTAGCACAAGGTAGAGATAATGTTAAACCGTCCAGCAAAAAAAATTTTCAAAACGATTCCAATCATAGCAAGCCCCCATACAACACCAAAAACAGTCCATCCCAGTACACCATGAAGGGGTACTAAAGTAAATGGTGTGTAAGTTCCTGCAATAAGTAAATAAATAGCGGAATGATCCAGGATCTTAAAGATTCTTTTTATTCTTTCATTCGTAATGCTATGATAAAGGGTCGAAGCCAAATACAACAACACCAATGTCGTACCATAAATACTGAAACTAATGATATGCCAAATATTCCCATGAAAATAAGCCAATACCATTAACAATACTAGTCCTGCAACCGATAATAAAGCACCAATACCGTGAGTAACCGCATTCACAACTTCTTCCATTTCAACCTCCTAAAAACTAGATTTTAATCTATTACTTAATAATAAATATTATTTAATCCTTACTAATAAATTATATCATATTTTGCAAAACATACATATAAGAATAGTTCTCAATTTAAAAAATAATCTTCTTTTTTTGTGCAGGAGTGCATTGAATCTTGTCGTATCTATACTATAAAATGTTATGACAAAGAGGTGTTTTATATGAAGCCGGCTCTTTTAGTAATTGATGTGCAAAAAGCATTCTTCAAAAACCCTGAGACCACCCAATCTCTCAATCAGGCAATTGCCCAAATTAACATGGGAATTGAACTATTTAGAGAAAAAAGATTACCAATTCTTTTTGCCAAGTTTACAACCTTATTTAAAATAAGCGAAAGATTCGCATAACACGTAAAATCCGATTCGGTTGGTCTTTATTTATAGCGCCTCGGAATGGTTAGAATTTACGTATCCTCTCCTTCAACGACCG
>JBEQCC010000581.1:0-2631 GCA_041639455.1 Pelosinus sp.
CCTATTTTAAAATGTTGGCCGGGTGAGGCTGGAAAATTTATTACTTTGCCGTTAGTATTTACTAAAAATCCGTTGAATGGTAAGCGAAATGTGGGGATGTATCGTTTGCAAGTATATGATGGACAAACGACAGGTATGCATTGGCATATTCATAAAAATGGGGCAGAAAATTATCGGGCTCATCAGAGATTAGGTAAAGATCGGATTGAGGTGGCTGTAGCTATTGGTACTGATCCCGCGCTTACCTATGCGGCTACGGCTCCGTTGCCGAAAGATATTGATGAAATGGTATTTGCAGGATTTTTGCGTAAAAAATCCGTAGAAATGATTAAATGTGAAACGGTGGATGTGGAAGTACCAGCTCATTCGGAAATTGTCCTGGAAGGATATGTGATGATTGATGAATTGAGAAGGGAAGGACCTTTTGGCGACCATACGGGTTATTATTCCCTTGCTGATGATTACCCAGTATTTCATATTACTTGTATTACTCATCGTAAAGATCCTATTTATCCAGCTACCATCGTAGGTAAGCCGCCAATGGAAGATTGTTTCTTAGCAAAAGCTACGGAACGTATTTTCCTGCCTGTATTGCAAATGAATTTACCGGAAATCATTGATTTGAATCTGCCTTTAGAGGGTGTTTTTCATAATTGTGCTGTAGTATCGATAAAGAAAAGCTATCCCCAGCAAGCCAAAAAAGTGATGCATGCGATTTGGGGTATGGGGCAAATGATGTTTACTAAAATGGTTATTGTCGTGGATGAACACGTTAATGTGCAGGATATGAATGAAGTATGGTGGCGGGTGTATAATAACATTGATGCTCGCCGTGATATTGTGATGGTGGATGGACCACTGGATGTATTGGATCATTCTTCGCCGATGCCAAACTGGGGGACCAAAGTAGGGATTGATGCCACAAAAGCCTGGGCTGCTGAAGGCTATACCCGAGAATGGCCGGATGAAATTGAAATGTCAGCTGAAATAAAAGAAATGGTTGACAAGAAATGGAAGGGATTGGGTCTTGAGTAAGATTAAAGCACATCTTGATAATATCGTATTATCCCATACTGTATTTGCTTTACCTTTTTCCTATATTGGTGCTATATTAGCATCCGGCGGTATACCTACAGGCAGAGAGTTCTTTTGGATTACTTTGGCTATGGTGGGCGCACGCAGTGCAGCTATGGCATTAAATAATTGTATTGATTTAAAATATGACAAATTACAGCCAAGGTTTGCAAACCGCCCCATGGTAACCGGGGCGGTTAAGCCTTGGGAGGCAATACTTTTAACACTAGCCAGTTTAGGGCTATTCGTCTGGGCAGCAGCTAATTTGCATCCGTTATGCTTACAATTGGCTCCCTTCGCAATACTTCCTTTAGTTATCTATCCGTATATGAAACGATTTTCCTGGACTTGTCATTTAGTTCTGGGGCTGGCTTTATCCATTGCACCCATTGGCTCTTGGGTAGCGATACGGGGAGATATCACCATGCCTATCATCCTGCTTGGGTTAGCTGTTGGGGTATGGATTGCCGGTTTTGATGCTATTTATGGTTGTCAAGATGTTGCTTTCGATAAAAAGCATGGGCTGCATTCCATGCCAGTACGCTTTGGCATACCAAGAACATTGGCTATATGTAAAGCAATGCATGTGATTAGTATTATGGGCTTTTATTTAGTGGGACAGCTTATGAACATGCATGGAATATATTATGCGGGTGTATTACTCGCTGCATTGGTATTAATTTATCAGCATTCCATTGTTACCCCTACTGATTTTCGCTTGGTGACTCAAGCTTATTTTATGCGTAATGGTTTAGTAAGTATTGCCTTATTAGTATTTACTGTAATTAGTATTCTGGCATAAAGACGATTGGATAAGGCAGAAATAATATTTTTTCTACGCCAGAGAAAAAAGCATGGGGGGATGCATATGACAGCAACGGTATTAGAAGGTAAAGTTTTTTCAGCAGAAATAAAAAAGAGTGTGCACAAGGATGTTGAAAAGTTTATACAGTCACAGGGGATTACGCCTGGACTGGCAGTAATCATTGTTGGGGAGAATGCTGCCTCAAAAGTATACGTAGCCAATAAGCATAAGGCTTGTGAAGAATTAGGCATTTATTCACAAGTGATACGTATGCCGGCAAGTACCACTAAGCAAGAATTATTAGCACAGATTCATATTTTGAATGAAAGTACTACCATACATGGTGTTTTATTACAATTGCCATTACCTGATGCTTTAAAACATGATGAAGCAGAGCTTTTAAAAGCAATCCACCCTGATAAAGATGTGGACGGATTTCATCCTGTAAATGTGGGCAAATTAGCAATCGGTCAAGAGCATCTTGTACCGTGCACACCTGCTGGCTGTATTAAAATCTTGGAACTTGCTAATGTAGAAATTACGGGTAAGCATGCAGTAATTATTGGGCGAAGCAATATTGTTGGTAAACCAATGGCAAATTTATTATTGTCCCGTCACGCTACCGTAACCATCTGCCACTCTCGGACTGTCAATTTATCCAGCATCACTTCTCAAGCTGATATCTTAATCGTTGCAATTGGCAAAGCTCATTTTGTGACTAAAGATATGGTAAAACCAGGTGCCGTAGTAAT
>JBEQCC010000582.1:0-2630 GCA_041639455.1 Pelosinus sp.
GAATTAGATTAAAGAAAAATCACACATATATCATAAAAATAAAGGATTAATGATGTTTATTGGGGAAAGAACACGAAAATTAACTATGGAGTATTGTTTATTAAGATATAGACAAGAATTAGAATTAAAGCAATCAAGATATTAAAAGATAACTTTTTAAGGATAAGAGCTAGTAAAATTCTTGATGTAAGAGAATTTTCTGCAATTGCTAATGTTGTGGTTGATGAAGTCTGTGCAAATAGGAACTTACTTATACATTTAACAGACATTCGTGCTTATGATGACTATACATTTATACATTCAGTGAGTGTATCTATATTAGCTGTTTTTGCGGGAATAGGTTTGGGATATGGCGAGTCGAAATTAAAAGAGTTAGCTTTAGGCGGATTGTTGCATGATGTTGGGAAAATGTTTGTTCCTAAAGAAATATTAAATAAACCAGCTAAACTAACTGAAGATGAAATGGAAATCATGAAAGGTCATTCTTTACTAGGCTTCGAATTACTGCGTAAGAATCCAGAAGTATCTTTACTTGTTGCACATATGGCTTTTCAGCATCACGAAAGGCCAAACGGATCTGGATATCCGCGGGGTTTACAGGGCGACGAGATACATGAATATGCAAATATTATTGCTATTGCTGATGTATATGATGCCTTGATTTCAGATCGACCTTACCGCAGAGGTATAATGCCTCATGAGGCTTATGAAGTCTTATTGGAATTAACTAGAACGCAATTGGATTTGAACATTTTAAAAGTATTATTTAACTATGTTGCGATTTTTCCAGTCGGCAGCCTTGTGCAGATCAATACAGGGGAAATAGGAGTGGTAATTAAAGTAAGACAACAATTTCCACTTAATCCACAAATCCGCATTATATTAGATGCAAAAGGATATGCAGTAGATACGGTTTATGAAATGAATTTAAAAGATAGACCAACTCAATTTATTATAAAAGTTTTTAGAGAAGAAGAAAGAATCATCTTTCCTCCTATCTAGAGGAGTAAATCCCTTATGAGCATTGAAAATCATGTTCATAAGGGATTTTATCGCGTTCTATATAATAAATGATTTGATTAGGGGCTTAAAAAAGCTGAGACGTTATATCTCAGCTTTTTTACTACAGACGGTTACTGCAGTTTAGTACATTTTTAATTTTATGTTTAACCATGTTCTTAATCGCTTCCCGAGCCGGTTTTAAGTATTGGCGAGGGTCAAAATCACTAGGATTATTAACAAAATGTTCACGAATAGAAGCTGTCATAGCCAAGCGTAAATCTGTGTCAATATTAATCTTGCAGACCCCGAATTTTCCTGCGCGTAATAACATATCTTCAGGTACGCCTTGGGCGCCTGGGATGTGTCCACCGAATTGATTGCATTTTGCAACGAATTCAGGAAGTACAGTGGATGCACCGTGAAGTACTAATGGATAATTAGGTAATAGACTAGAGATTTTTTCTAAACGTGCATAATCAAGACTTGGTTCACCTTTAAATTTATAAGCTCCATGGCTCGTGCCAATCGCAATGGCAAGTGAGTCACAGCCTGTACGTTCAACAAATTCTACCGCTTCATCAGGATCAGTATAAGTAGCATCTTTGGCAGATACTTTAACGGCATCTTCAACACCGGCAAGTTTACCTAATTCAGCTTCTACGACTACTCCATGTGCGTGAGCGTATTCTACTACTTTTTTGGTTAAAGCAATATTTTCTTCAAAAGAATACTTTGAGCCGTCAATCATAACTGAACTAAAGCCGCCATCAATACAAGATTTACAAATTTCGAAATCATCCCCATGATCCAGATGCAATGCAATGGGTAGACTTGAATCTTCTAGTGCCGCTTCTACTAATTTTGTAAGATAAATATGTTTTGCATATTTACGGGCTCCTGCAGACACTTGTAGAATAAGTGGAGCTTGCTCCTCTTTAGCAGCGTCGACAATACCTTGGATAATTTCCATATTGTTGACATTGAAAGCACCAACTGCATATTGACCGTCGTAAGCTTTTTTGAACATTTCTTTGGTTGTAACTAATGGCAAAGTAATTCCTCCTAAAAGTTTTTTACTATATTAATTATACCAGATTTTAGCAGGCTTGTGTACAAAAAGTATGCTAAAAGGTGAATGTTTTTAGCAGTTGTTTATACCGTATCTTTACTTTTATTCTAGATTTCGAAAAGTAGGCTGATTTTTATGATAGGAAAGCTTGTCAATGACCTTTGATATGTCATTTGGAAGCTGGCTGGTTACATCAATGACTTTACCTGAAAGAGGATGCGCAAAATAAAGTCTTGCAGCATGTAAAGCTTGACGGGAGATTAATTCTCTTGAACCTCCGTATAAATCATCTCCTATAATTGGATGACCACGGTGGGAGAGGTGGACTCGAATTTGGTGGGTACGTCCAGTCAAGAGTGTTAATTGGACAATACTAGCATCTTTCAATGGCTTGAGTACTTGATAGCAAGTCGTGGCATGCTGTCCCTTGGGGTCAATGATACGCTGGATAATACTATTAGGATGTCTGGCAATAGGGGCGTCTATGGTGCCTTCTGCTGGTTTTATGATGCCTGTTATAAGTGCGATGTACTGTCGGTTAATATTTTTTGCGCCAGTA
>JBEQCC010000583.1:0-2618 GCA_041639455.1 Pelosinus sp.
CCTGGCGGGTGACGAAGCTGGGGTGAAAAGTGCTACGATTTTAGTTTCTGGTGTAAATGCTTATGGCTATTTAAAATCAGAAAAAGGGGTACACCGCCTAGTACGTATTTCTCCATTTGATGCCAGTGGTCGTCGTCACACATCCTTTGCTGCTGTAGATGTTATGCCTGAGATTGATGATAATGTAGATATTGATATTAATATGGCTGACGTTCGTGTAGACACCTATCGTGCCAGCGGAGCGGGCGGTCAGCATATCAATAAAACGGATTCCGCCGTACGCATGACGCATGTTCCAACGGGTGTTGTGGTGCAGTGTCAGACCCAGCGTTCCCAGATCAAAAACCGTGAACAATGTATGAAAATGCTGCGGGCTAAATTATATGAATTAGAACGCCAAAAACAGGAAAATATAAAAAATGAGCTTGGCGGCGATTATCAGGCCATTGAGTGGGGCAGCCAGATTCGTTCTTATGTATTTCATCCTTATAATATGGTAAAAGATCATCGTACCAACGCGGAAACTGGTAATGTCCATGCCGCCATGGATGGAGACCTTGGTATCTTCATCGAAGCATACTTAAAACAAGGTAAGAAGTAAGATAAATAAGGAGGCGTATCCTGTGACAAAAGGCTTGCGTCTTGTGATTGTGATATTGTTGTTAGCAGCTGCCGGTGAGGTATTGCTGCCAATGATATTATCGGATATTGTAGCCAAAGGTATGAGGGGCTTAGTGGGTAGTGAGCAAGTGACAGCTACGTTGACCAAACGCCCGGCTCTCTTCATGCTGGGCGGTAAATTTGATAATATTACTGTCAATGCCCAGCAGGCAAAAACAGACAAACTGGTATTTGATGATATGAATATTACATTAAAGGATGCTCAGTTAGATATGGGAGCGCTCATTACCCGCCGTTTGCTTGCCTTTCAGTCCATTGGTGATGTAGAGATTCGGGGTACAGTGACTCAAGATGAACTGGCGCGGTATTTAAACCAAACCGTTAAAGGGGTAAAGAATGCCGTAGTGGATATTCAATCTGACAAAATAAAGGCCAGCAGCAGCTTTGCCCTTGGAGGTTTTGCCAATGTGGCTGTAAGTTTAGAGGGAAAGATTGTGGGTGACGGACAAAAGATCAAATTTGTTACGGATCGATTCTTGCTGAATAATCGAATGACTGGTAATATAGGAGGCGCTCTTTTAACAGAAATCCCTTTAGTCGATTTGAATAAGTTGCCCTTCTATGTAAATGTTCGTGACATTGTAATGGAAAACGGGAAAGTGATTTTATATCTAGATAATCGTTCACGTTAGTACAGCGTCAACTCTAAAACAGCCCGACAATATCACGCCGATTAGGGTTGATGTTGCACGAGCCCTTAGCAGGGCAATTTTTTTTGTAATAGTAAAATGATATACAACTCATCGTGTCCGTTGTATCCTAATGTATAGCTTTTTAGGTTCTAAGCTCGAAGATAACATCGATCTGTCATTGTTCGCAATGATCAAAGCATGTATATATGTTTTTTTATGATGCATAGGTTTTTTATGAAAAAATTATCCTTAAAAAGCAGGATATCGGAGTGCTTTGCCAGAATATGATGAAGTTGCATAAAGTATTGCAACTAGGGGTTACAATAGTGTTTATATGACCGTATTTGATAAATAAGGTGGGATAGATTGTTTTGAGAGATTTTAAATATAATAAGATATTATTACTATGCATCGTCATCGGTCTGGCGGCAGCTTTAACCATTGTCTGGCAGCGCCATAAAATAGAAAGGAGCAGCATGACCGTTGAGATGGTTATGGAGTATGAAGATGTTGTGGAACTGGCTCAGCTTGAGGGAGTTCCTACCGAAAATGTGATGCGGCGTATGAAAGAGGCAGGAATTACTTCGCTGGCAGTGTATGAGACTACACTGGAGAAGCTAAATAAAAGCGGCAAGGTAGCTGTTTTGTCGGGGGCCCAATTGCTGCAGCAGTATTATACAGGGATGCTAAATGAGGCTGTTTGGCGCAACTTAGTAGAAACAGGCCGTATTCAAGCAGAGGATGTTTATGTTGTTGGACGTGATCCTGGGGTTTTCGCTGAAGTGAAGGAAGATCTAATCGAAAGGCTGAGCCCT
This sequence comes from Pelosinus sp., assembly GCA_041639455.1. Lineage (GTDB taxonomy): Bacteria > Bacillota > Negativicutes > DSM-13327 > DSM-13327 > Pelosinus. The sequence continues at coordinate 2,129 of JBEQCC010000583.1, forward strand.
GAGAGGGTAGCAGTTCTTGACAGTCAGCGACAGATTTTAGCTGTGAAAGCAAATTTTGAAAAAGTAGTAAAATGGAATCTCGGCTTGCCGACCGATGAAATGCGTTATGTGTCTGGTCAAGGATTTTATGTAGTAGCACGGCCTAGCAATTATACTAATGTGGAAAAAAAGAATGTAGAAGGTGTGTTTGCCCGCTTATCAGGTATTGAAAATGTTTCTGCATTGATATTTGTTGGTGATGAGGCTTTAGGTTATCCTGATCTTTTGCCATTGACTTTGGAGAAAGTCAAAAGCAAACAATTGACACTAGGATTAATTGAACATCCTCTGCAATTACAGTTTGTTAAGCAAGAGGGACTTGTCCCCATGGCGATAGCCAATGATTATAAGGCAGCTCGTGTGTATGTGATTCCTAAAGATGAGCAGCCTAAATTAAAATCAGCCGAAGCAGTTCAACGTTGGGTTGTAACGGATCAAGAACGTAATATTC
>JBEQCC010000584.1:0-533 GCA_041639455.1 Pelosinus sp.
CAGCCTCATTTAGTTCCCTTTGCTCTTAGCCTCATGTTGTTTTCAACATCCAGCGCTATGGCGGCAGGAGCGGAAACGTATCAAATTCCCAGTCGCGAGGAAATTGCAGCTGAGTATAAATGGCATCTTGACGATTTGTATGCCAGTGATGAAGAATGGCAGACAGATTATGATAAGGTAAAAGGAATGCTGCCTAAAGTCAGTGAGTATAAAGGGAAGCTGGACCGTTCAGGAAAGAACCTGTTAGCCTGCCTTAAGCTTAGGGATGATATTACCATGATTACAGGGAAGCTGTATCCTTTTGCTCGAATGCATCAAGATGAGAATACGGCGGATAATAAATACCAGGCATTAACAGGCAAGGCTCAATCTTTGAATATTGAAGTAAATGCTGCTACTGCCTTTATTGAATCTGAAATAGTGGAAATCTCAGCAGAGAAACTGGGAAAAATGCAAAAGCAGGAAAAGGGGCTGGAAATTTACAGCTTCTATTTAAAAAGTTTGATGCAGCAAAAAAAGCACTTGCTTTCCCC
>JBEQCC010000584.1:543-2617 GCA_041639455.1 Pelosinus sp.
AAATTTCCTTCGATTCAGGATGAACGAGGGCAAGAGGTTCCATTAAGTGAAGGTCGCTATAATAATTATCTGCGTTCTTCTGATCGTCGTGTACGTCAGGATGCATTTACCGGTATTCTAGGTTCTTATAGCCAATATCGCAATACTTTGGCGGCAACACTGAATGGACACGTCAAGCAACACGTGTTTTTTGCTCAGGCCCGTAACTATCATTCAGCTCAAGAAGCGGCTCTTGTACCAAATCATATTCCTGTAGAAGTATATGATAATCTTATTACTACAGTAAATCACAATCTGGCTCCTCTGCATCGTTATGTGTCACTCAAGAAGAAAGCATTAAGTGTAGAGGAGATACATATGTATGATCTATATGCCCCAATGGTAAAAGATGTGGAAATTCAGTTATCTTATTCAGACGCCCTGGATCTTGTTCGGCAAGCTTTGGCTTCTCTTGGTGAGGAATATATAGAAAACTTTAACAAAGGAATTTCTTCTCATTGGATTGATGTGTACGAGAACCAAGGTAAACGTTCGGGTGCTTATTCTTGGGGAGTTTACGGCGTCCATCCTTTCGTATTTTTAAATTATAATGGACAATTTAGCGATGCATCCACCCTTGCCCATGAGATGGGGCACGCACTGCACAGCTTTTATAGTGCTAAAAACCAACCCTATCCTACAGCGGATTATGTTACTTTTACAGCCGAAACCGCCTCTACTACGAACGAGATATTGCTCATTGATTATATGCTGGCAAAAACAACGGATAAAAAAGAAAAAATGTATTTGCTGAATCAATACTTAGAAAATATTCGCACTACCTTATACCGGCAGACGATGTTCGCTGAATTTGAAAAAGAGATTCATGATCGAAGTGAAAAGGGTGAGACATTGACTGCAGATCTTATGGAGGCGATTTATCATGATCTTAATGTAAAATACTTTGGTCCAGAAATGATTGTAGATAAAGAAATTGATATTGAGTGGGCTCGGATTCCACATTTTTATCGTAATTTTTATGTTTATCAATATGCCACAGGATATTCTGCTGCAACGGCCTTTGCTAAGCAGCTTCAAACCGAAGGCAAAGCTGCCCAAGAACGATATACGAACAATTTTCTAAAAGCAGGTGGTTCTGATACGCCAATACGTATTTTAAAAAATGCTGGTGTTGATATGTCCACCCCTCAGCCAATTGAAATTACGTTACAGAAGTTCAACAGGTTGTTAGATGAATTAGAAGCTTTGTTATCTGAATAATTGAAGGTGTTACCAGATTGAAGATATTATAACTTTGAACAGATACCCTCTTGATAAATGCGAGTATAGATAAAATATACAACGCATTTACTAAGGGGGTTTTTACTTATAGATGGAAAATTATTTATTTAAGGTATTGTAATTTTCCAAATAATATATTAATATATAAATATGGAACGAAAGTTATGTTGCGTCACAAATGTGACAGTGTGAAAAACAAAAAACAAAAAAACATATAAGGTTAGAAAGGTATACTATGCTTAAGGTAGATAGGCGGTTACTTGTGAAAGTCTCCCAGATGTATTACATAGAGAATATGAATCAAAATGAAATAGCTAGTAAGTTTGGTATCAATAGAACTACTGTAAGCAAGTATCTGAAAAAAGCAATGTTAGCAGGAATTGTACAAATTTCCGTTGTAAATGATTTGTATGAAAGTTTGGAAACCGCATTAGAAAAAAAGTTTGGACTAAAAGAAGTATATATTGTGCCTTCAAGCTCAGATCCTGGTGAGGTAAAAAATAATCTTGGAAAAGCGGGAATAGGTTACTTAAAGCGAATCATTAATGATGGTGATATCGTAGGGTTTGCCTGGGGAACGACTATTGGTGCGTTATCGAATCTAGCTTCTGTAGAGAAGTGCGATATCGTTAATGCTGACATGATTCCTTTGGTGGGCGGACCTGAAAATTTAGATAGTGAATACCATGTAAACACCATTGTATATAAAGTTGCAAATGCTTTTAAAGCCAAAAGCCATTATCTGTATGCACCTGCTATTACCGGAACGACAGAAACTAAATCAGCTATCATG
>JBEQCC010000585.1:0-2614 GCA_041639455.1 Pelosinus sp.
CCTTCGCCTTTTCGACTACCTTTGCAAGTACTGCATCATATACGTCTCTTACGATAATAGCACGAGAGCAGGCAGAACATTTTTGTCCCTGGAAGCCAAAGGCAGATGCAACAATTCCAGCAGCTGCTTCATCAAGATCAGCTTCACTGTCTACAACTATAGAATCTTTACCGCCCATTTCAGCTACGACTCTTTTAATCCAATTCTGCCCTGGGGACAAATCAGCAGCTAACTTGTTAATGCGAAGTCCGACTTCTTTAGAACCTGTAAAATTGATAAATCGCACTTGAGCATGGGATACCAAATAATCGCCGATCGTTCCACCGCTGCCGGGAAGATAGTTCACAACACCAGCAGGCAAAGAGACATCTTCCCACAGCTGCATGAATTTAGCAGCAATTACAGGTGTTGAGCTTGCAGGCTTCATAATCACCGTATTACCAGCTACAATAGCTGCTGCTGTCATTCCTGCTAAAATGGCTAGAGGAAAATTCCATGGCGGAATTACAACACCAACACCGAGAGGAATATAGGCACACTCATTTTGTTCTCCAGGATAAGGTGTTACTTCCATACCTTTTGCATACTTATCCATTTGGCGGGCATAGTACTCCATAAAATCGATTGCTTCTGCAGTATCGGCATCTGCTTCTGCCCATGTTTTTCCAGCCTCTTCCACTAACCAGGCGGAAAACTCAAATTTACGCCGGCGTAAAACAGCAGAAGCTTTCAACAAATACAAGGATCGTTCTGCGGGGTCTACATACTGCCATGATGCAAAGGCTTTATTGGCGGCCTGAACAGCTTTTTCAGCTAAATCGATATTGGCCCGAGCAACGGTGCCAACAATGTCAGATGTGTTGGAAGGATTAATCGACGTAATACGCGCTTCTGTATCGACAGTTTCTCCGCCGATAACAAGTGGGTGATGAGAAGCTTTTTCCAACTGCACCCCAGCCAATGCCTTTTCCATTGCGGCCTTGTTTTCCGGAAGACCAAAGTTAGTAAAAGGTTCATTTTTGTATTCTGTAATCATTTTAAATTCCTCACTTTCGCATTTTAAGTGTAATGATATATATTGACTCACACAACGGATGGCTCTACAAATAACTCTCCGCGGTCAAAGCGCCCAGCATCAAACCTTTGGATAGGAAAGGCCGTAGGTTTTCCCATTATCATCTCTGCCATTAATTGGCCTGTAATAGGCGAAATCATGAAACCATGACCACTAAAGCCTGCAGCAGTAAAGAAGCGATTGAGAGCAGGACTGCTGCCTAATATCGGTGTACGGTCAGGGCACATATCGTATAATCCCGCCCATTGCCGAACGACATTTAACCCTGCCAAAGGCGGCAGAATTTCCACAAGCCGCTCAGCCATATCACGTAAGAACTGCCAACTGGATTTTATATTATAGCTTTCCGGTTCATTTGGATGACCAATTCCCATAATAAAACTGCCGTGAGGACTTTGCTGACAATATAAATTGTGATAAAAGCTCATAACCATGGGTCCCATAGTAGGCTCCACTGGTTCTGTTACCAAAATTTCATGACGTTCTGGAAATATCGGAAGTTCAATGCCGGCCATACGGCCGACCGTCTTTGCATATCCTCCTGCCGCATTTACAACTGTATCCGTTTGAATATTGCCCCGATTGGTGCGGACGGAAATAATTTTACCGTTCTTCGTTACAATGCCTTGCACTTCCGTATCGGTATAAATCTCAACATTTAAATTTTTGGCAGCTTGTGCATAAGCTTCTGTTACTTTAAAAGGATTACAATGACCATCTTCTGCGCAATAGGTCGCGCCAAACATTCCTTTGGTATTCAAAAAAGGAACAATTTCCAAAGATTCCTCTGCCGTCACCCAGCGAGCAGGAATGTTAAGAGAATTTTGCAGTACCAAATTCTTCTTAAACTGCTCTGCCATTTTTTCCGAGTAAGCGGGCATCAGATAGCCATTTTGAGTAAATTCAATATCCACATTCACATTTAATAATTCTGGCAAATGGGAAAGCATCTTGACGCTTTCACGAGACAAAAGACAATTGGTCTCTGTGCCCCATTGCATTCGCATGCCTGCACCGCAGCGCCCTGTAGCACCACTGGCTAAATAGTTCTTTTCTAATACGACTACTTTACCTGCACCTAATTTGGCTAAATTATAGGCAGTGGAACAGCCGATGACACCACCGCCAATTACCACAACATCTGCAGTCTTAATCATGTTGATCTCCTCCTAACAAAGAAGCCATCTTAATGGGAGAGGTAGAAGGACGAAACGTAGACAAGGAAATCTGTGCAACAGGCTTTCCTGTGGCTTTGGCAATTTCATTCACAATCAGCGGGGCACAAGTTCTTCCTTGGCAAGGGCCCATTCCCGAGCGGCAAGCTCTTTTTATTTCTTCCAGAGTATATTTTCCCTGTGCGATCTGCTCTCTAATCTCCCCTAAGGTTATATCTTCACAACGGCAGATAATAATATCATTATGATCTTCCTCCTTTCTTAGGCGAATGCTGCGTACCTCCATAACTAATTCCCGAGGCACAGACAGCCAAATAATATTTGTTTTATTTGGTGACGTTTGAACCCGAATGACTTCGGAACT
>JBEQCC010000586.1:0-2525 GCA_041639455.1 Pelosinus sp.
TGCGTCAATGGGTCTTACAGATTTTAGATGATACTTCTTCGCCATTGCTAAAAATTGTAGATGTGGATAAAGTTCGTGCAATGGCTCAGCCTAATGTGGAAATGTCAAATATACCTTGGTTTGGCCAACTTATGACCAACGTTCAGTTATTTGCTTATCTGATTCAAGTGGACATTTGGCTGAGAGAATATAAAGTGCAATTGGTATAGCGTACTGACAGTGGCAAAACATAAGGACACGGGTTCTAGCTAAGCTAGTATTATAAAATTTGATCATGACAAAACAAGAGCCAGAGGTTCGTTGGTTACGAATATCCTGGCTCTTGTTAGTGAGCCATCATTAATGCTGTTAACAGCCTTGTCGTGGCCAGCAGCCTTGTCGTGGCCAGCAGCCTTGTCGTGGCCAGCAGTCTTGTCGCGGCCAGCAGTCTTGTCGTGGCCAGCAGTCTTGTCGCGGCCAGCAGCCTTGTTGTGGCCAACAGTCTTCTTGCGGCCAGCAGCTTTGTCGCGGCCAACAGCTTTGTCGTGGCCAGCAGCCTTGCCGTGGCCAGCAGCTTTGTCGCGGCCAGCAAAGTCTGGGAGAGCAAGTATAACGAGGATAGCAGCCGATACCAAACTCAGCTCCAATAGTTGAATGATACGTTTTTGCCCGAGATTCAGGGTCTTCTTCCCAATCCTCAATTTCAGGGTCTTTCCAATCCCGATAATCCATAAGTATCTCCTCCTGCCTCACATGAGTAGCATGGAAATGTATTTTATACATAATATGATTCCTGAGACATAAGAGTGATTCATTTAGATGATAGGAAGGAGTTTAGAGATATATTGACCTTCGTGCTTTTCAGAACCCAACAGCATTTTTCATATTGTTGAAATGGATAGGAAATCTCAAAGGATTCATATAGTATTTTTTGGCGAAGCATACAGGAAAGAATGTAGGGATGTGTTAATAAATGTGTACCGCATGTGATGAAACATACAAAATATTCACGATTGAACTTGTCACGAAAGATTGCGTTAATACCAATAATCATAAAGTCTATCCTGCTGATAATAAGCAGGTATTTGGATTCGATATTCATCTGGGCAATCCAAAGAACCCGTCAACCATAAATCTTGCAAATGTTGAAAAAGCTCTTGAGGGTCTTGTTGATCAATTTGACGATTATTCCGAAATGCAGATTAGACTCAGCTAAATTATTCTATAATAAAAAGCATCTTTAGGGGGCAATGTTATTAAGCTAAACCGCTTTCCATTGCAATCAGACACCGAATGGTTGTTTTAAAATCAAATTTTCGTTTTCTTGTAAAATCACTGTCTGGATTGCGTACAAATGGTCTAGGACAGGCTGCCGTAATTCATGAGCGAAACCTCTTAAAATGTATTCATTCAAGGGCTTTGCCGCACGTTTTCATCCGTTTGTCAACCTTTTTTTTCGTTTTTGGAATTTATCTTTTCTGCTTTAACTCAATGACATTGCCTTAAGAGGCTAAGCGGGAGGATAAAGTACCTGTCTAGAAAGCAGGGCAAGCGAAGAGATAGGCCGTAAGTCGCATCGTTAAAAAGGACCTTGATTAGCTAGGAACAAAGAGGGAGCCGAGCCATGGTGCATATGGGCGAAGGTCAGGGAAGACGTGAAGAACTTGGAAAGCAACGTCAAGAACCTTCCGGTGTATAACCACGTCTTGGTGAAACGTGGTTGCAAAAGATGCAGTTCAGAGGTTGCTTTAGTAAGGGTTAACAATTATCAGATGAGAACCAAAACAACAAAAAGATGATGATGATGATAATAAAAAAGTTACCACCCCAGCCATTATTATTGCCATTGAATCCAAATCCCATGATGATTCCTCCCATTTTGATAATGTTGTTGATTACTGTATTGTATGCTAACTACACATAGGAGGTGTCAAATTGAGAGCAATGGAAAATGTGCAGTAATAGGCATAATTAAAGAAAATCCATTGCTCCATACTGCTCATCAAAATAAAATGTAAATTATGACTAAGCAGTCATAATTTTGTCACATTTCCAGATTATAATGATACTATCAAAATAAGGAGGGGGTTTTCATGAAAAGCTTTATTAAGACAAAAAACGCTCACAATAAAATTGTCAAATAGCAATTTGCCACTCCACTGGAAAAATTCCTTTAAATTAAGCTACGTGTAAAACCAATTCTAAGACAGTTTTTTTGTCTTAATCTTCTTTTTCGTGCAGTTATAACATGTAAAATCTGCAACTATATTTGATTTGGCATTAGGTAGGTGCTTGAGGGATTTTTTATGTGAAAGTTCCACGTTGTTTTTTAGCCGTATCATATAAGATCAGGGAGTATAGGCACCGATAAGCTCAAAGTCTGGTACTTGTCACAGACGTTCTTGTTCTTGTCAGGAAATGATTCTCATGCTTTTTTTATCCATAAAAAGGTAGCTATAATATGGCTGTCAATAGGTGACGAAAATCAATTTTTATGATAATATGCAAGTATACATAACTAGTTTATGTTAGTTTATGAAGAAGGG
>JBEQCC010000587.1:0-1990 GCA_041639455.1 Pelosinus sp.
GGATAATCCCAAGGCCTTACTTGAAGGAGCAGGTGTGAATGTCCATGTAATCAATGACACGCCGCCTGAGCCAACGGTAGATCAAGTAGATGCAATATTCCAAGCTGCAAAAGAATTTGAATGCCAAATGATTATCGGCATTGGCGGCGGCAGTTCCATGGATGCAGCAAAAATCGTTTCTTTGTTACTTACAAACAGTGTAAATTTACGTGAATTGGTGAAAGGAAAAGCGCAAATAAAACGCCGCGGCGTACCAACACTTATGATTCCGACAACGGCAGGTACTGGTTCTGAAGCAACGCCAAACGCCATCGTTTTAGTGCCGGAAGAGGAATTGAAAGTTGGTATCGTCAGCGAAAAGATGGTACCGGATTGTGTTATCTTAGATCCCAATATGACAATTAATTTACCGAAACATATTACTGCCAATACAGGAATGGATGCGTTATGTCATGCCATTGAATGCTATATTTCTAAAAAAGCGAATCCTTTCAGTGACACTTTTGCATTAAAAGCAATTACTTTGATTTCTCGCAGCATTCGAACTGCATATCATGATGGACATAATTTGGCAGCCCGTGAAGATATGCTTTTAGGAGCAATGTTTGGCGGTATTTCGATTGCAACCTCTAGTACTACTGCTGTGCATGCTTTATCCTATCCATTGGGCGGGAAATATCATATTCCCCATGGTTTATCTAATGCAATCTTATTACCAGGTGTAATGAAGTTTAATTTAGATGTCTGTGAAGAAAAATTTAAAGATATTGCAATTGCCATGGAGCTTGATATTTCAGGTTGTACAACTAGAGAAGCTGCTGAAAAAATGATTGATAATTTATATTCTATGATTGAAGATTTGAACGTAGTGTGTGACCTTAAAGCAAAGGGAATTAATGAGGCAGCTCTTGATGATCTGATTGAAGCGGCTGCTAAAGTAACTCGTTTATTAGATAATAATCCAAAGGTTGTAACAAAAGAAGATATGAGGGCAATTTATAAAAAGTTATTGTAATGTAGTCCGATTCCTTACTGAGATAAGGAGGTTTGCGAACAATCGAAAGTAATAAGCGTAATAGAATACATACAATGGAGGCGTTATCTTGTCAACCGAGAAAAAATCTAATGTGCGCTGGGTTGTTGCAGCGTTAATGTGGTCAGCAATTGCTATTAATTATATTGATCGTACCGTGCTTGCAGCTGCAGCTCCTTATATTACTAAGGAATTTAGTATAACACCAAGTCAGATGGGCATTATCATGTCAGGTTTCTTTTGGTCATATGCCTTGCTTCAAGTTCCTGCAGGCTGGTTTGCCGACAGGGTTGGACAGAAAAAAACTCTTGGCTTTGCTGTAGCTTGGTGGTCGATTGCCACAGCTTTGACCGGACTCGGAACAGGGTTTAAATCAATATTAGGGTTTCGCGTTGCCCTTGGGATTGGCGAAGCGGCTGCGTATCCAAGCAATGCAGGGATCTCTTCCAAATGGTTTCCTGATAAAGAGCGGGCAACTGTCGGGGGGCTTTTTGACAGCGGTTCCAAATTTGGCGGAGCGGTTGCCATGCCGCTTATAGTCTGGCTTATTGCTTTGTTTGGATGGAAGATGACTTTTGTGATTATCGGTGGGGCGGGGATTGTCTGGTCTATCATCTGGAGCATGTACTTTAAGGAAATTCCCGAAGAACACAAAGGTGTCAATGCTGCTGAGTTAAAATATATTCGTGATGGACAGTTAAAAAAAGAAGGTCTTGATAAAGAACAGCCGATGAAATGGTACGAACTTTTAAAATACAGAAATATTTGGGCAATGTGCATCGGGTTTTTTATGATTAATTATACTTCTTATTTCTTTATTACATGGCTTCCCACGTATCTGATCAAGGAAAAAGGCATGGGAATGCTGGCTATGGGTTTTGCAGCTATGCTGCCTCTGTTAATCTCAATGTTTGTTGAAGTTGCTGCGGGCTGGGCATCGGACAAGGTACAGGCAAA
>JBEQCC010000587.1:2000-2597 GCA_041639455.1 Pelosinus sp.
TCTGATGGCATCTTGCATAGGTCTGGCAGCTTTTGCGGAGTCGGCGGTAACTGCCATTGTACTTTTATGTATTGCAAAATCCGGCACGACAGTGGCTGCTTCCCAGGTGTGGGCGCTTCCTGGCGATGTTGCGCCTAAAAATATGACTTCAGTGGTTGCCGGACTCCAAAACTCGGTTTCTAATATGGGCGGAGTGGTAGGTCCTATTGTTACTGGCGCGATTTTGCAAGCTACCGGTTCATTTACTATGGCGTTGCTCCTTTCTTCAGCACTTTTGGTTGTTGGTATTTTGAATTATCTATTCTTGCTGGGAAAAGTTAAGCATATTGAGGTTTAAATAAATAACATGTAAGGACTAGAGTAAGATAGCAAATTCTTTGACGTATCTTGCAGACTTAGCCTGTGCATCAGGTGGTGATTTCCACCTGATGCATTTTATCTAAAATTATAGGGTATGCAGCATTTAACTATTGAAGTGATTGAACAATACTGCTGGATAAAGGATATTTAAATAACCTTGAGTCGATTTGCTATCTTTCATATTTGATAGGAGGAATCACTAAAATGAGTGTTAAAAAGAAGTTATTGATCATTATG
>JBEQCC010000588.1:0-2556 GCA_041639455.1 Pelosinus sp.
CTTTTGTTAAAAACCTCATAGAACTTACAGAAGAAGGATATATCCAAACAGACGAGTTTATGCGTACCAATGTACCAGGAATTTACGCAGTGGGTGATGTAAGGCAAAAACTATTGCGCCAAGTCGTTACTGCGGTCAGCGATGGTGCCATTGCTGCCTACCATGGAGAAAAATATATAGAAGAACATTTTTAAATATAAACTTAGGGAGGAAAGAAATGATGGACGAAACTATTGAAGTCACCAAAGAAAACTTTAAAGAAGAAGTGCTTAAGAGCAAATTACCAGTAGTACTTGATTTTTGGGGTCCCCGATGTATTCCCTGTAAAAGACTTATGCCTATTTTTGAAGAATTAGCAGCAGATTATGCAGGCAAAGTGAAGTTCTGCAAAATAAATACTTCAGAAAATCGCAGCCTAACTCAGCAGTTCAACATAATGACCATACCGACGCTGCATTTTTACAAAGCTGGCATCATAAAAAAAACAGTCCGCGGCTCACTAAGCCGCGAAGAACTGGAAGAACATATGAAAGTGATTTTAAATTAAGCTTTTAAAAAAAGGAAGACAGTTCACAGAATCAATTCTGTAAGCTGTCTTCCTTTCTTAAATGTCTACTTCTTCGCCATTTAGAATTTTTTTCATTGTTTTCATTGCGCACATTTTACCGCACATAGTGCAAGTGTCTTCGTGTTCCGGTAAGGATTCTTTGCGGTATCTTCCTGACTTTTCAGGGTCAATGGACAACTCAATCATTTTATCAAAATCAATATCAGCTCGAGCCTGACTCATCTGGTTATCCCACTCTTGTGCTCCTGGCACTCCCTTGGCAATATCAGCAGCATGAGCAGCAATTCGCGAGGCGATAATCCCTTCTTTCATATCCTCCATGGTTGGAAGCCGCAAATGTTCCGCAGGGGTTACATAACATAAGAAATCGGCTCCAGCAGCAGCAGCAATTGCTCCCCCAATGGCACTGGTAATATGATCATATCCGGGTGCCACATCCGTAACTAAGGGCCCCAGTACATAAAATGGCGCACCGTGACATAATTTCTTCTGCAGCATTACATTACCTGTAATTTGATTCAAAGGCATATGACCGGGTCCTTCTACTATGACTTGTACATTTTTTCCCCAAGCTCGTTTGGTCAATTCCCCTAATACAATTAATTCATGGATTTGAGACGCATCCGTTGCATCTTGAGTGCATCCAGGTCTGCAGGCATCTCCCAGACTAATTGTAACATCATATTCAGCACAAATATCTAATACTTCATCGTAATACTCATAAAAAGGATTCTCCTGATTATTTAATTCCATCCAGGCAAATAGTAACGAACCACCTCTGGATACAATATTGGTTAGTCTTTTCTCCTGCTTAACTTTTTTTGCTGTTTCACGATTTAGCCCGGCATGAATGGTCATAAAGTCTACGCCATCTTCCGCATGCCTCTTAACCACAGATAAAAATTCTTCCGCGGTAATATGTTTCAGTTCTTTATCTAAAAAACCAACGGCATCATACATAGGAACCGTACCAATCATCGCTGGTGAAAATTCAATTAACCTGCGGCGAAATTCCCGTGTTTTACCAAAACAACTTAAATCCATAATCGCGTCTGCCTTTAATTCAATCGCCTTTTTTACTTTACAGATTTCCTGCTCAATATCGCAGCAATCCTCTGACACACCTAAATTAACATTGATTTTTGTACTTAGTCCTTGTCCAATGCCTGCTGGATTAAGTGAAGTATGATTCTTATTCGCAGGTATGGCAATTTTTCCCTGAGCCACTAACTGCCGTAATACAGCGGCGTCTATGTTTTCTTTAAGAGCCACCGCAGTCATTTCTTTTGTTATAATACCTTGTTTCGCCGCATCCATTTGTGTGGTATAAGCCATTATTGTTCCTCCTCCATGCCTTTTATTCTTTTTCTGATCCCATTAATCTTTTTGCCAATATCTTGAGCTTGAGTAATCTCTGTTACCATAGCAATACATTTTGCACCACAATGAGCAACCTCGCTCACATTGCTTTCTTTGATTCCTCCGATTGCCACAAAAGGAATGGATACATTGTCAACTACATACTTCAAATATTCTAAACCAACTGGATCACACACATTTTTCTTGGTAGAGGTTTTAAAAATAGGCCCAACCCCTATGTAATCAGCTCCGGATTTCACTGCGCTTTGTGCTTGTTCCGGCGAATGAGTAGAAATACCAATGATCATTTGTTCGCCAACGAGCTGTCGTACAGCTTCTAAGGGAAAATCATCTTGGCCAATGTGTACTCCATCAGCCTGTAGCATCATAGCCAAATCAATGTCATCATTTACAATGAATATAACTCCAGCCTCTTTGGTCAGCTCCCGTATGATTTTGCATTCTTCATACTTTTTTTTCATATCCTTATCTTTTTCACGATATTGAATTACTTTGATATCCGCAGCAATCCATTGTTTTACGATTTCAATATTACTGCGCCCTGATGAATAGTCTTCTGCTGTGATACAATATAAATCAGCAGGTAAAGGATTCAGATCGGAAGAGCG
>JBEQCC010000589.1:0-2567 GCA_041639455.1 Pelosinus sp.
CAGAAGCCGGCGCAAACAAAGTAATGGTTTTAAGCTTGATTATGGAAATGATGTTGAAGAGGCTATTAAAAAAGTTAGAACCTTTATTCCTTACATAATGAAATCAAATTTCCTGCACGGTGGTTAGCTTTAGAACTGTGAGAAAATGATATGAATATAAAATAATCTCTTGCAAAGTTATTGAGTGCTGATTCTGTTGTTAATGAATGTGATAAAATCAGAATTGAATTGAGTCATAAAATCGGTGAATGATGTTGAATTGTTTGTTGCTGATAATGTATTATTTTCAAGGAACAATAATTTTAGCAGCTTCTATATTAGTGTGGTTCTTGGATAACTATCCTAGTAAGGTAGAATATGATGCCTTAACAGTACAAGCTGAAGAGACATATACTCGACAAGTTGGCAAAGATGTATTAGTGCCGCTTAATATGAAGATGTTGAACAAAATGAACAACTTACAGCTTTAGTTGCTGAAATTCAAGATGTTAATGCAGAATTTGACGAAGCTACAGCAGCATTAGAAGAAGATAGTGCAGAGTATACAGAACTTGAAACTGCAAAAACAGAAAAAATGTAGCAATTTGAAACCGATAACCCAGAGTTATATGCCAGCACTGCAAAGTATGTTGGGCTTACTGCTTCTCTGGAAGAAGAAAAGACTCATTTGGAAAATGAACAAACGGGTGAAAAAGTTATCGTATTTAGCTGATTTTGCAGTAATGAAGAGAGAAACCAATTGGTGGAAATGGCCGGCATTCAGCTTAGTTTATAGCATTGGTGCAGCGGCATTAGGTTATTTTGCTTTAACTGTGTGGAAAGAAGTAACAGGAAAAGGGAGGATCATGTTGTAGTTCTAAGGAATGTAATGATTGTGAATGTACAGATAAGAACAATGATGAAAAGTAGGTAGAGGGATGAAGATAGCATTTAAGCTAACTTTATTTTTTAAATAATTAACGAGAATGATAATCAATAACAAATAGCGATAAATAATAAAATGAAAAGGGGATATTAATTATGTCTATTGTTGTAATTGGAGCCGATTATTTAGGAATTATTGAAAAGAATCTGTATTCGTTAGGGGTAACTAAATTGACCCATATTGATGGAAGGCGAGTTTCAAATCAAAATAAAATAAGCATCCCTAAAAAAACCCAGTTTGTATTGGTTTTAACTGATTATGTGAATCACAATACTGCTAAGATGGTAAAAGCTGTTGCTAAAGCACAGGATGTACCGTTGGTATTTGCCAAACGTTCTTGGGGGTCTGTTGAAGAAAAATTAGTTTCTGCAGGTGTAATGAATTAATCAGCATTATTATTTTTACAAGGTGGAATGGATATGTGTTGGAAAGAATTTTTACAAGTTCAAGGCAGTAAGAATGATGCTGATTTTTTCTTTAAATGGCTGGCGGTTGAATTAGCACCGACAATTTATGGCGAAAAACCTGGTACATTGCTTAATCTAATGGATTCCACGAAAATTTTTATGAAGACGATGTGGCTTCAATATGGTGAAGCGTTATTAGCCAATGGTAATGTGGAGTGGCTGGTACTTAAAAATGAGCCTCATAGCATGAAAATACTTTTTTATCGTGTAGATTTATTAAACAGTTATGTTAATGATGAGGAAAATCGACGTTTTTTAGAAGGGTTTGGTTATCATACAAGCATGAGTTTAGAGGATCTTCTGCTATATTTTAAAGAACGTTTTCAATCCATGTGCCCTCACGAAATGGGAATTTTATTGGGAATACCTTTAAAAGATGTTATGGGGTTTATGGGCATGAGTAAAGAAGGCCATACCTGTCAGGGGATGTGGAAAGTATATGGTGATCCTGAAACCTCACTGGGTATCATGCAACGAATGGAAGAGATAAAAAGCCAAGTTGCAGGTTGGATGATGCAAGGTTACAAAGTGACTGATGTGTTGTGCGGTCCTTGTTCGCAAACTGCTTAAATCTCTTTCTCATTCCCAGTTTAGTGAAAGTTCTATGGTAAAGGAGCTTTTGATTATAAAAAAATATTTTTATCTTTACATTATAGTAAGAATAAAGTTATAATCTGTAAGTCGATATTAGGGCTTTATTCTTACTATAATTGAGGTTTGTATTTAATAATGATGATGCTATGTGAAAAGAAATCAGCTATGAAGGCTGGTTTTTTATTGGTTTTAGTCTTTTTATGTTTATCAGTTGTACATGTTGTAGGAGTCAGTCGCTTGACGCCTGAATCGATTCGTAATGTAATAGTATCTTTTGGTTGGTGGGGACCTGTAATATATGTTTTTATGTATAGTATCAGACCCTTGCTTTTATTTCCTGCCCTTATTCTCACGTTGGCTGGCGGCTTAGCTTTTGGTCCTTGGTGGGGGACTTTTTATGTTGTAGTTGGTGGAGTACTGGGTGCATGTTTGTGCTTTGGAATAGCTCGCTTATCAGGGCGTAAAAAGATGCAAGGATACTTACGTAAATTTTCACATTTACAGATATTTGAGAGCAAGATGGCGGCTAATGGCTTTCGTACCATGTTATTTATGCGAATTGTACCTATTTTCCCTTATGA
>JBEQCC010000590.1:0-2565 GCA_041639455.1 Pelosinus sp.
AACTGCAAGATATAGAAAAGGTCTATCAAAGCGACAACGGCACAATTCATGCCTTACGAGGCGTTAACTTATCAGTGAAACAAGGAGAAATTTTCGGCATTATTGGCACCAGCGGTGCGGGAAAAAGCACATTAATCCGCTGCATTAATATGCTAGAAAGCCCTACGAAAGGAATTGTAACCGTAGATGGTCAGGAATTAACTTCATTAAACGAACAAGAACTCCGAGAGCAGCGTAAAAAGATTGGCATGATTTTTCAACATTTCAATTTATTATCTTCACGTACTGTATACCAAAACATAGCCTTCCCCTTGGAATTGGCAAAACGCAGTAAAGAAGAAATTAATAAAGAAGTATTGCATCTATTAGAATTGGTAGGGTTAAGTGATAAAAAAGATCAATATCCAGCACAATTAAGTGGCGGACAAAAACAACGAGTGGGCATTGCAAGAGCTTTGGCTAACCATCCTAAAGTATTATTATGCGATGAAGCGACTTCAGCTCTGGACCCGCAAACCACAAAATCGATTTTAGAGCTCTTAAAAAATATCAATCGTAAATTCCAACTTACCATCGTCCTTATTACCCACGAGATGCAGGTTATTAAAGAGATTTGTAACCAAGTCGCTGTAATTGAAGGCGGTAAGATTATTGAACAAGGTAAGGTCATTGATATTTTTACTCAGCCGCAATCCAACACTACAAAGGAATTTATTAGTTCTATTATTAATCATAACCTGCCTGACTTTTTCAAAGAGATTACTCTGGCATCAGAACCATCTGCTGATAGTAATTTAATATTGCGTTTGTCTTTTATTGGACATTCTACAGAAGAGCCGGTTATATCCAGCATGATTCGCCGCTTTACTATTGATGCTAGTATTTTGTACGGAAATATTGATCATATTCAAACCATACCTTTCGGTACATTAATTGTAGAATTGTCGGGCGAGCAAACCTCTTTGCAGCAAGCCCTTAGTTATTTAAAAACACGTGAATTAGGAATTGAGGTGATTGGTTATGTCGCAAGAAATGCTCGTGCTGTTGGCTAAGTCCTTATGGGAAACCACGTATATGGTTGCTGTGTCTAGTTTTATTTCTGCGTTATTGGGCATCCCCCTAGGCATTATACTCGTTACTACTAACAAGGGACATATTTTAGAGAATACGCCTCTCAATCGAATCTTAGGTGCTATTGTAAACGCAACCCGCTCTACACCATTCATCATTTTAATGGTGGCAATTATACCGGTAACCAGGTTGCTGGTAGGTACATCCATTGGAACGAATGCCGCCATTGTACCATTAAGTATTGCTGCCATTCCTTTTGTGGCTCGTATCGTAGAATCAGCCCTTAAAGAAGTGGATTACGGAGTTATTGAAGCTGCCCAAGCTATGGGAGCATCCCCAAGAGAAATCATTACAAAGGTTCTCATTCCTGAGTCTTTGCCTGCGATTGTTTTAGGGCTCACCCTCACCATTATAAGTCTGATTGGCTACTCGGCAATGGCGGGAGCAATTGGCGGCGGTGGTTTAGGTGATTTAGCCATTCGTTATGGCTACCAGCGCTTCCGCGCGGATATCATGTTAATTACGGTGGTTATTTTAATTGCTCAAGTACAAATTGTTCAATCTACTGGTGACTATATATCGAACCGTCTCAATAAGAAATAGAAGCAGCCTGATTTACTGATTTAGGCTTTCTATAAAAACACCAAATACAATTAGGAGGATTATTATTGTGAAAAAGCTATTTCTTGTTCTTATTGGAATTCTTAGTTTAGGATTATTAGTAAGTGGTTGCGGTCAAAAAGAAGCTCCTGCTGCTCCTGCTGCTAAAACTACGGTACTAAAAGTTGGTGCTACTCCTGTTCCTCATGCGGAAATCTTAAATGTAGTAAAACCAATCTTAGCGAAAGAAGGAATTGATTTACAGATTGTTGAATTTACGGATTATGTAAAACCAAATATTGCAGTAGCCGAAAAAGAATTGGATGCAAACTTTTTCCAGCATATTCCTTACCTAAATAAATTCTCTACAGAACGTAATTTGGCATTAACTTATACTGCTGCCGTTCACATTGAACCAATGGGAATTTATTCAAAGAAAATTAAAAATTTGAATGAATTGACAACTGGCGCTAAAGTAGCTATCCCTAATGATCCTACAAATGGCGGTCGTGCTCTAGCTATCTTAGAAAAAGCAGGACTTATTAAATTGAAAGACGGCGTAGGCGTCAGCGCTACAGTAAGTGATATTGTAACAAATACTAAAAATATTCAAATTAGTGAATTAGAGGCTCCTCAACTTCCTCGTGTTCTTGAAGATGTGGCCATTGCTGTCATCAATACCAACTATGCACTGGAAGCTAAATTGGTACCAACTAAAGATGCTCTCTTCCTCGAGCCAAAAGATTCTCCCTATGCTAATATCTTGACCGTACGTAAAGGTGACGAAAATCGCCCTGAAATTCAGAAATTAACTAAAGCTCTAACATCTGATGAAGTTAAAAAATTTATTAATGAAAAATATCAAGGTGCTGTAATACCAGCATTCTAATCATT
>JBEQCC010000591.1:0-2559 GCA_041639455.1 Pelosinus sp.
ATCTATTCGGTAAAAAATAGGTTGAAAAGGGAGGAGAGACAGTATGGATATTTTAGATCGGGATTCAGCGCCATTGACGGAGACGGAATGGTCAAAGATTGATGAGGCAGTTGTTAATACGGCTCGTCGTATGTTGGTAGGCAGAAGAGTGATTGAAGTGTTGGGACCTATGGGCCCTGGAGTATATACGATTCCATATTCGATTTTTAGCGGAACTTCATCTACTGGCATTGATATGGTGGGAGAGCAGGAAGATTTTATTGTAGCGCCTAGTTCTCGTGCAACGACGAGTGTACCGATGCTTTACAAAGATTTTAGAATTATGTGGCGGGATGTAGAAGCGGATCGTCATATGGGACTGCCTCTTGATGTGAGCACTGCTGCGGTAGCTGCGAATTATGTAGCGGTTCAGGAAGATAATTTGATTTTCAATGGTAATAGAGAACTCGGTCAAGTCGGATTGCTGAATGTACAGGGACGCAAAACTGTAAAAATCAGCAACTGGGATGAACCGGGCAGCGCTTTGGCTGATGCGGTAAAAGCCGTTAGTGCTTTGAGTGAGGCTGGACATTATGGTCCTTATGCTATGGTAGTGAGCCCCCTTCTCTTTGGCCGTATGGTACGGGTGTATGGCAATACCGGAATGCTGGAATTGGATCAGGTGAAAGCCTTAATTACTGGCGGAGTATATTACTCCAACACGATCAGCGGCAACAAAGCAGTAGTATTGGCTACCGGCGGTCACAATGTGAACTTGGCAGTTGGTCAGGATATGACTACTTCCTATATGGGAGCAGCCAATATGAATCATACGTTTAGAGTATTAGAAACAGCAGCTCTATTAGTACGTCGCCCTGATGCAATTTGTACGATTGAGTAGGGCAATAACGTTTTTTAACCGCAGAGGCACAGAGGGTACACATTCCTGTACTCTCTGTGTCCCTTTTTTATGGAGTTTGCTGGTCATCAATCCATCAGTCTGCCATTGAGAGCACAGCGAAGCAATCCCCCTCAAGCAGGGGATTGCTTCGCTGTGCCTCGTTTCTTTCTTCATCCCTTGCAGGTCCTACCTGTGCCGGGTATAATGTTATAAGAATAAGTACAGCCTTACGAGGTTTGTTTGAGGTGGATCGATGGGAATATTACGAGTGGAAAGCTTACATAAATCTTTTGGCATTGAGACCTTATTTACCAATGTGGCGTTTGAGTTAGACCGGGGAGATACCATTGGATTAATTGGTGCCAATGGGACAGGCAAGACGACGCTCATGCGCTGCTTACTAGGGTTGGAAGCCATTGATGGCGGGCGTGTGACAGTACCGGTCGGCGAGAACATTGGTTATGTGCAGCAGGATTCTACCTTGCATCAGGGAACGCTGTATGAAGAATTGTGCTCTGCTTACGCTGATATATTGGCCTGCCAGGATAAAATGCATGAATTAGAGCAGGCGATTGCAGCAGCAGGGGAGGATCATGTTTTAGATGGACTGATGAAAGAATATGCAAAAGCAGTAGACAAATTTGAGCGGGGCGGGGGCTATGAATATGAGAGCAATATTCGTCGCGTTGCCTTTGGTCTAGGCTTTTCTACGGAAGATTTCTCAAGGGCGATTGAGACCTTTTCAGGCGGGCAAAAAACTCGCATTTGTTTGGCAAGGGCTCTAATTCGTCAGCCGGATTTTTTGTTTTTGGATGAACCTACTAATCATTTGGATATTGGAATGGTGGAGTGGCTGGAAGATTTTTTGATCGGATATCCGGGAGGCGTGCTCATCATTTCTCATGACCGTTATTTCTTGGATAAAGTGGTCAATCGTGTGATTGAGTTAGAAAATAAAGCCTTGACGGCTTATAAAGGCAACTATACTTCCTATATGCAGCAAAAGGCTGAAAACATGGCGGCGTTGGAAAATGCCTATGACAAACAGCAAGATCATATTACGAAAACAGAAGCATACATTCGGATGTATAAGGCTGGGATTAAGTCCAAGCAAGCCAGAGGACGGGAAAAACAGCTGCAGCGCTTAGAACGGATTATATTGCCTGCCAATATTGCCCGTTTTGACTTTTTCGGCTTTAATCCGCCGAGTGAATGTGCGGAGCGGGTAGCTGAACTGGAAGAGGCGTCTGCTGCTTATGGAGAGCGGAAGATTTTTGAAAAAGTATCCCTCTTGATTCGCAAGGGTGATGGTGTGGCCTTAGTGGGCCCCAATGGGGCGGGCAAAACTACGCTGTTGAAATTACTGACAGGTGAATTAGCGCCCGTTAGCGGCAGAGTGAAGCTTGGCAGCAGGGTAAAGGTTGGTTATTTTTCTCAGGAACATGAAGGGTTGAATGGGAAAAATCGAATAGTTGATGAAATTATGCATGAATATGGTTTTAGTGAAGAGCGGGCAAGACATTATCTGGGGGCTTTTTTATTCCGGGGAGATGATGTTTTTAAGATTGTGGGTGAATTGAGCGGCGGCGAGAAATCAAGGCTGGCGATGCTTAAACTCATGCTGACAGGAGCTAATTTCTTGATTTTGGATGAACCGACCAATCATTTGGACATTCCTG
>JBEQCC010000592.1:0-2508 GCA_041639455.1 Pelosinus sp.
CTTCGAAGGTTTATGGACAATTAAAAATGAAGGAAGCAGCAGGAGGAAATATGTGGACTGTAATATATATCGCAAAGAATAAAGCGCAAGCTGACAAGTTAAAGAATTTACTCTGTACAGAAGGAATCTTGGCAAATACTAGACAAGCTGGAGTTGCGTCTGTTGTCGGTGATGGCTTGTATGAAATATTAGTATTAGAATCAGAAGCAGATGAAGCCCATGCGATTCTTTGTCAACATGCAATAAAGTAATGATTCATAGATAATGAATAATGGTTAACGAGGGGGGTGTACAACATGATGAAAAAGACGAAGATTATCTGTACATTAGGGCCAAGTACTGATAAGCCAGGTATTTTGGAAAGTTTACTGGAAGCTGGAATGAATATTAGTCGATTAAATTTTTCTCATGGATCTCATGAAGAGCAGGGAAAGCGTATCCGAATGTTGCGTACAGCCAGTAAACAATCAAATAAGAATATTGCCTTATTACTCGATACCAAAGGACCAGAAATAAGGCTTGGTAAATTTGCCAACGGGAAAGTTCAGTTAAAAATAGGACAAGCATTTACTTTGACATCAAAGGAGATATTAGGAACTGTAAAGATGGCGTCTGTAAATTACAAGTCATTGCCGCAAGAAGTAGCTGCTGGTAATACAATTTTATTATCAGATGGATTAGTCAGTCTTCATGTAGATGATGTAATTGGAGATGAGATTATTACCACTGTACAAAACAGTGGTGAAATTAGTGATCGTAAAAGAGTAGCAGTGCCTGGTGTGAGTCTTAATTTGCCTTTCTTGTCAAAAGAGGACGAGGCAGACATTTTATTTGGTGTTAAGCAGGATATGGATTTTATTGCTGCGTCTTTTGTCCAGCGTGCAGCAGATATAATAGAGATTCGTAAATTATTAGAAGATGCGAATGGACAAATGGAGATTATTGCTAAGATCGAAAACGCTGAAGGCGTGAAAAATATTGATGAAATACTAAAAGTCGCTGATGGAATTATGGTAGCTAGAGGTGATTTAGGTGTAGAAATTCCTGCGGAAGAAGTTCCTATTGTGCAAAAAAAATTAATTGAAAAATGTAATAAAGTGGGGAAACCTGTTATTACCGCGACACAAATGTTAGAATCGATGATGATTAATCCTCGCCCGACAAGGGCAGAAGCCAGTGATATTGCCAATGCTATTTTAGATGGAACTGATTGTATCATGCTCAGTGGTGAAACCGCGTCAGGAAGTTATCCTGTTGAGACTTTACAAACAATGGTGAGGATTGCCATGCGCACGGAAGAGTCTTTGAAATATAACACGCTGCTACTGTCGAAAGGTATGACATTGCAAAATACAACTACGGACGCGATTAGCCATGCTACGGTACAGATCGCTTATGAATTAAATGCTGCTGCAGTTATTACGGCGACAGAACATGGGCATACAGCTCGCATGATCTCGAAATATCGTCCTCAGGCCAACATTATTGCAGTTACGCCCCATGAGAAGACCCTACGTCGTATGATGCTGTTTTGGGGTGTTCAACCTGTTTTGGGCGTAACTACCAAAAATTCAGATGAAATGGTACAGAATGCTATCACTAAATCCGTGGAACAAGGCTTAGTTAATGAAGGCGATTTAGTTATTGTCACCGCGGGTGTACCTGCAGGAATGTCTGGTACAACCAATATGATTCGTGTTCATGTTGTAGGAAGCATCTTATTACGAGGAGTTGGAATTGGTCAGCGATCGGTATCTGGGAATATTTGCATTGCTCACTCCATTAAAGAAGTTAAAAGTAAGTTTCAGCCGGGAGATATTTTAGTCGTAGCAGGCATCGATGAAGAAACCGCTGTTTATGCATCTCAGGCAGCTGCCATTATTGCAGAGGAAGGTGGATTGACTTCTAATGCTGCTATCGTTGGTATTAGCGCTGGAATACCGACGATAATCGGGGTAGACGGTGCAGTGAAACGTTTGCAGGATGGAATGCTGGTTACTGTTGATGGAGCAAGAGGGCTCATCTATCAGGGAGAAATTAACGCTAGATAGAAAGCAGTATGATCTTTTAAATTCTGTCACTGCTATAACTCTCATAAGGCTTCCGCTTAGGGCGGAGCCTTATGGTGCTTTAAAGAATCTAAGATGAGCGGAGGGTGTTGCTATTGTTCTGGGTGGCATCGATAAGCAGCGTTTTAACGATACTATTAGTTCGTTATTACTATCAAAAATGTAATTGGAAATTTAAAATATTGACATTCCGTTTGAATACATTGATTCGCAGCTCCCGTAGGGATAAGAAAATAGCACAACGGTTATTAAAACAAGTGTATGTACTTTTACATAAAAGTATCGCTAGTAATGATACTGCTATGGCTTATCAAGCAATTGATTTACTTAAGTTGGCCTTCGGCTATGGAATAATGCGTCAGGACGAGACAGTACGGTTAATGGCTATTAGTGTAGCAGCATTGAATGAGAAGCAACCTGATATGGTCAGCTTCATCTT
>JBEQCC010000593.1:0-2556 GCA_041639455.1 Pelosinus sp.
TGCGGGTGTCAGTGTGAGTGCTCTTCCTTTTGAAGCTGTTTATCTGCTCCCTATAGGATCATATTATATAGGGATTACCGCTTCGGGCCTGATTATGGCGCAGACAATCCTGCTGCGCAACCTGACGGCCGTATCTTGCCTGTTTATGCTTGCAACTACTACGCCGGTCAGTCATCTCGCTTCGTACATGGCCCGTTTTAGTGGGTTGCGTCTGGTTGTGGAAATTGCATTGCTGGCTTACCGCTTTATATTTGTTTTTTTGACGACTGCCGGACAAATATACACGGCTCAGTAGTCCCGCTTAGGCTATACCAATACTGGTCAGGCGTTGAAGTCGCTGGGGATGCTTGCAGCCAATCTGGGGCAAAAGTCAATCCTTACCGCGCGCGAGTTATATACGGCGCTTTTAGCCCGTAATTATCAAGGCCAATTGATATTTCATCAGCCGCCCTGCCCGGCTGAACCGGTACGGCTGGTGATAATCAGCATCTTACTAATCGGCTTGGCTTTGATGGACATGTTTTAAAGGAGGTCCTAGAACAAATGGAAGCATCACCGCTAATTGAAGTACAGAATGTGTCATTTCGCTACGGTCATACTAAGATGGCTTTAGCGGGTGTCAATCTTGTTATTCCAGCCGGAATGCGAGTGGCGCTGGTCGGGAGCAATGGGGCGGGGAAATCGACTCTGTTTTTGCACCTCAATGCTATTTTGCGTCCTACACATGGACAGTTGCTGTTTCGCGGGCAGCCTTATCAATATAATCGGCAGTTTGTCGGTGCGTTACGGCAAAAGGTGACTGGTATTTCAGGATCCCGACACGCAACTGTTTGCCGACAATGTGCTGGATGATGTAATGTTTGGGCCCATGAATTTGGGATTAACAGTGGATGAAGCCAGGAAACGCGCTATGGATGCGTTGACAAGCGTGCAAATGCAAGATTGCGCTGACAGTCCAACCCACTTTTTAAGTCATGGGCAAAAAAAACGGGTGGCCATTGCCGGCATACTGGCAATGGATCCGGACGTTATGATTATGGACGAGCCGACGGCTGGTCTTGATTATCCAAGTATGGTGCGTTTGCGGGAGACTATCAATGAGCTGTATGGATCCGGCAAGACACTGCTGATAGCCACGCATGATATTGACTGGGCCTGGGAATGGGCTGATTTGGTATATGTAATGGCTAAAGGACAGATTGTTGCAGGCGGGCGTCCGGAGGATATATTGAATTGTGAAGAGCATTCACAGTTGGGCTTTAGTCGCCCCATTATAGGGAAGATATATAGCAGTTTGGTTAAGGCGTCGCCTGATAAGCGGCAGGAAGTGCCACGCAACATTGACGATTTATTGACATGGTTGCGAATCCCATAGGTTTTAAGAAGTATTCATACAACCCGCAAGACAATTTTTTCTTAACCCCACAAGGAGCCGTGTTGAAACGTAAAGTTTCAGCACGGCTCCTTCACCTCGGCTATGCGCCCAAGACTAAATCGATGCATGCCAAAAGTGCCTTTGGTATTTCTAAAGACACTTCGACTCAACTGGCCGTAAGCTCTGTGTATGTTGTATGCCATATTTACTGTTTAGAGAAAAAGCAACAGGGGAATATAAGTGCGTATCAGGATCAAGGGATTATCATAAAAAAATGTTCCTCTGGCGTTTGCATGGGCATATGATATTACGGATAGTCGTGTCTGCCAGAATATACAACACTCCAGTTAAAATAACTTATGATTTTCGGGGCGACTCTATCAAGCGTTTTTGAAGATACGCTAATGTAAAGGAAGGATGATAGTATGTCGCAAAAGATTATGACGGTTTGTGGTCCGATCGCACCAGAACAGCTTGGTTTCACCTCTATGCATGAACATGTCCTTTCGGACTGCTCCATGTTTCGCAACCGAACTCGCAAATCCTGCTTTATGCCGAGTCGTCGCAACCTGAAGCTGGAAGATAAGCTCGTGCTGGAGAATCGTTCAGCACTGCGTCATAACATAGCTTTATCTTTGGACAATATGAGGTTAGATGACAAGCAGATGATGACTGCCGAAGTCGGTGAATTTAAAGATCGTGGTGGCGATTCAATTGTTGAAGTTAGCGCACCTGGCATTCGCAGTTCGCCCAATGACCTTCTTGCCATTCGGCAGATAGCCGAGCGTACGGGTGTTCATATTGTGGCTTCTACAGGTTTATATGCAGAATATACATGGCCCGCTTATTACCGTGATATGTCATTTGAACAGTTTTGTGCATTTTTGTGCCGCGAAATTGATCAAGGCGTTGGCGAAACTGGTATTTTTCCCGGCCATATTAAGGCGGCCTATGAGGTGTATACTAAACAATTAGAAGATTATTTGCGTGCGGCAGCCTTCATATCCGGCGAAACGGGCTTGTCGCTGCAGGTTCACCTGGGACCTGATCTCACAAGGGACGAGGTGAGGCAAAATGTGCTGCAGCCCTTATTTCGAGGTGGGTGCATTCCTGAAAGGACAATCTTGTGTCATGTCCAGCTGCTGATGGGCGTTCTTTCTATTAGATCGGAAGAGCACACG
>JBEQCC010000594.1:0-2534 GCA_041639455.1 Pelosinus sp.
AACGGATGCATTTTTCCTGATCGACTTGAATGATGGAGTCCATATCATGATTCCTTCTTTCTATCGTTTTTTTTACCAAATTCCAGCCCTTTGCGGTTGCAGGCACAATTAGCTTGTTTCCCTGCTGATAGAATATACATCTGATTGATCCATAGCCAAAATTTAGCTTATAGCTTACTATAACATATAATGGAAAACAAGAATATGTAGATTTCATACTGGGTAGACTTTATTTGTATTTTACGATACTATTAAGCTCAAGTTGATCCTATTTGGTATATGGATATGGTTAGTTTGTGAGAGGAAGTGATGTGTTTTGGAATTTCGGCAGCTAAAGACTTTTATGAGCATCGTGAAATTAGGGAACTTCTCACAAGCAGCTCAGTATTTAGGGTATACGCAATCGAGTGTAACAACTCATATTCAGCTGTTGGAAAAAGAATTAAATACCATTCTTTTTGAACGGTTCGGGCACCAGCTGATGCTGACAACGGATGGGGAACGACTCTATGATTATGCAGAAAAAATTACGAAATTGGCTGAGGATGCTAAAAATGAGTTTGACCATTTCGAAATACCCAAGGGACCGATCGTGATTGGCATGCCAGAGTCATTATGTGTATATTATTTAACGGATTTGCTGCAGGAATATACACTGCTATATCCAGATGTGCAGTTAAAAGTGAATTTTGGCATAGGCAGTGACTTTCGAAATTTGCTGCGGAAAAATATGATGGATCTTGCTTTTTTTCATGAGAAACATTCATCCGATGCGGATTTGATCAGTACGTTTTTATGGAACGAGCCAATGGGGATGTTAGCGTCTCGGGATCATGCTCTTGCGGCTTATACGAAAGTGACAATCAAAGATCTGGAGGAGCAGCGTCTGATCTTTATGGAATCGGGAACCGCTTATCAAACGGCTTTGGAGGAAGAGTTTGCTAAGGCTGAAATTGTACCTAGAACCATTTTGGAAATCTGTCATATTCAGACGATTAAGCAGATGGTAATCCATAATTTAGGAATCACGGTATTGCCTTTAGCTGCTGCAGCGGAAGAGATAAAAACAGGTTTGTTGGTCGAGCTGCCGTGGCGGGGAGTAGAGCTTGAAACCAATGCGTATTTGGCCTATCATAAGGATAAGTGGCTGTCTCATGGCATACGGGCCTTTATCCGGCTGGTTGAAGATCGGTTATTAAAATAGTGTGCGGGGTATTGTGTTTCTAATGATCCTATGGTAAAGTAGTTAATAATTTAGTGGACGGATAGCAATGGAGCTATAAATGCATGCATTTATGGCTCTCTTTCTTATAAGCATAGATAATATAAAAGGCCTTATAGACAATTTTCATGAAATGGAGTTGAGCAGAGAATGACGGAAAGTATTCATTCGATTCGGATTCTGGTTGCTGGTGAATATGGGCTGGTGATTGAATTTGGCAGCGTTATTGCGCCTGAAATCAATCTGCGGGTTCAGCAATTGGCGAGATTGCTCCATTTCGAGCCTGTTCATGGAATCATGGAGGTAATTCCCACCTATCGATCAGTAAGTATCTATTTTGATCCCTTATTGATTACCCGTCAGGACCTTTCCAGACAGATCATCCACAAGCTTGGGAGGATTGAGCATCAGAATGTGGAGGACTTGCTGTCATCTAGAGTCGTGCATGTCCCTGTTTGTTATGGGGGCGTGCTAGGACCTGATTTGGAATATGTATCACGATATACAGGTTTTTCGCCTCAGGAAGTGATTGATATTCACACTTCCAAGCCCTATATGATCTATATGTTAGGTTTTATTCCTGGTTTTCCTTATCTCGGGGGGATGTCCAGCGAAATTGCAGTACCTCGTCAGGAAAGGCCCCGGGAGCGGATTCCGGCAGGTTCTGTGGGGATCGGCGGCAATCAAACGGGTTTTTATCCGATTGAGAGTGCAGGGGAGTGGTGGCTGATTGGGCGTACCCCCATAAAAGCTTTTGATTTTACCAGTGATAACCCTTTTTTATTTTCAGTGGGAGATTATCTGCATTTCGAAGAGATTTCCACAGCTGAGTATTTTGTAATTCGCAGATCCGTAGAAAAAGGGACGTATGTACCAGCGGTGTCATATCTGTAATGGGAGGTGAAGATTGTGATTACAACGATAGAGCCGGGTTTGTTTACTACGATTCAGGATCAGGGTCGCTGGGGATTTCAAGCCTATGGTATGCCCATTTCCGGGGCCATGGATCGATATGCCAGTCAAGTGGCTAATCTGCTGGTGGGCAATCATCCCGATGCGGCTGTGCTGGAAATGACGGGAGCAGGAGGAACCTTTAAGTTTGATGAGAAGCAGATGGTGGCAGTTTGCGGCGGGGATATGCAGGGACTCTTAAATCATATGCCTATTTCCAATTGGTCGTCTTTTATCGTTCCCAGAAGAGGTATACTTCGCTTTGATGCCTCTGTAAGTGGTTATCGAACGTATGTGGCTGTTCGCGGAGGTTTTGAGGTTCCTGTTATTTTAGGCAGCCGTTCAACGTGTACTCCGGTAA
>JBEQCC010000595.1:0-2527 GCA_041639455.1 Pelosinus sp.
TACAGCAATAAAAAAATCATCCCAACTTTCAGGAACGCCTACACCAGCCTCTTTAAACCAATCCGGTCTATACCATAAAATCTCCATACTCATCGTATTCGGAAGCTGGTATAGTTTTTTATCCAACACCATATCACGATTAAACTGAATGATGGATGGAGAAATTTCATCTTTCTCACTCCATTTATCAAATAACGTATCTATTTCTAATAATACTTTTCGTGCAGCAAAATCCGCTACCCAACTGGTTTGTACGCCACACACATCAGGAAGATCATTCGTAGCAATAGCAGTATCAATTTTTTGCTTTGCAGACTTTTTGGGAAGACCAACATACTCTATATGAATATTGGGATTCTGTTCTTCAAATCTCCTAATTAACACTTTATAGTAAGGAGTACGGTCAGAACCTGCATTCTCGTCCCAGAATACAAGATTAATCTTTTCCCCTAGCTTTCCGGCCCCTCCACTATCAATTCCCCTCTGTCCACATCCCAATAACAGACTACTAATCACACCTATAGGTACTAGGATCATCATCGCTTTCTTGAACATGGCAATGTAACTCCTCCTCATAGCATATGCATATATCACAGTGAAAAGATAGTAGGATCATTTACCAAAACTTTACATACATATCCATTTTATCAAATAACGCAATAATCCACAAATTCTCACTTTTAAAGATACTTCATTCTGTAATGCAAAATGGCATTTGAAAACCTAATGTAAATTAGGCTCTCAAATGCGATTTATAAAGTGCATCTATACCAAATAATCTTTTAGTATTAAATTTTTTTCATACTTTTTCTACAATTTGATTTACAGTACATACTTTCCCGCGTACTACATTGTTATTTCCCCAACATTCTTTATAATCCCAGCCTGTTAATTCTTTAATTGCAGTTTTTGCTTCTGCAGTAGCATCCGTCATAGAGCCGCCTTGTTTTAATCTGTTAACTTCGTCTACCAATATTTTATGCCTTTCTTTATTTAATTTAAGTTTCGTAGAAGCAATCCATGTGATTCCAAGCAGCAAAAATGGAGCACCTATCGTTAAAATAGTGATTCCAAGTACTGCACTCTCTGGCTGCACAGTAACGCCTGCTTTAAATCCATACGCCTGCAACACAAATCCAAGCAATGCTGCTTCTATCGCAGTTGCGACTTTTGAAAGCAAGGAATTCACACCTGAAAACAATCCTTCTCTTCTCTGTCCTGTTACAGCTTCATCTACATCTGCGATAAACGCCAGCTGAAATACAGGCACATAATCAATACCCGTTCTGCCTATAGTGTTGACTACTGCAAGAACCGTTAACATAATTACCAAACCAGAGGAAACACCCAAGGTCAATGCATAGTATCCAAGTAATGATGCAAAAACAATTACAGTAGATATTTTGTAAGTAGCAGGTCCTCCGTATCTGTAACAGGTCCCTATAAAGAACAGTAATGCAATCGATGAAACAAGAGCCATCACACTTGTTATATTAGAAGTTGCAACTGTGTCTAACATTAAAACAAAAATTACAAAATAGGTAAACACTCCGGTAGTCAGGTTTTTGAATATACCGCCAACTCCCATTAACACACAATGTAATCTAAAGGTTTTTATTCTCATACTGGAAGCTACATCAGAACAAATTTGCGGTAGAATTTGCCAAACGCTGCCAATGTTATTATTATATTCTACTTCTTTGGGATCTCGTTCGAAGGTAAACGCCCACACTAACAGTAATGCAAAGGCTGTCATGAATCCATAAATGAGACCCGTCATCCAAAAGGCTTCCGGAGAATTTTTCCCATACATTAGAAACAGCCGACCAGGTATAAAAGATGCAATCATATTGGCAATTGTACCAAAAAATTGTTTCGTTCCTGTTAGTTTGGCTTTATCACCTGCATCTTGCGTCATCTCAGCAGGCAAAGTGGAGCAGGGGACAATGACCATAGTAAATATTACTTCATAGATCAGGTTCATAATAAGGTAATAAGTGAAAGATTGACCTGTAATCCATAATAAAGGGTATACAATCGCTACAGTAGGTATCCCCATGAGAATAAAAAATCGTCTTCGCCCAAACTTTCGCCCCAGGCTTGTATTTCGGAAATTATCGGTTATGAAGCCCATGATTGGATTGGCAACGGCATCTAACAATCTTGCCACAGTGAAAATAAGACCTGCTTGTACTGCACTCATATTACACATAGTTGTATAAAAATACATGAGCCACAACGATATTAGTAATTGAGCTCCTCCTCCTAAAAAGTTTACGGAAGCATAGCCAAGAATATTTTTTAGAGTTACTTTTCTAGCCATAATAGAAACCTCCAATACTTATGATAAAACTATTTTTATAAAGTAAGGCAATTCAGATTTTAATACTTATTCAAAAACTTAAAGTGATTCTTTTTCCGCCGATGCTAAGATAAAGGGCCCTAAGCCTTTTGGTTCATTACTGACAATTGGCTCACTTATATAATAAGTAAACGTTCCATCTCGTTTATCTTTTCCGCCTAATCC
>JBEQCC010000596.1:0-2527 GCA_041639455.1 Pelosinus sp.
AGGTGTAGTGATTTTACTGCTGGAATGCCGCGATATTATGGAGCCGCCTGATTTTAGCGGTTGGTTTAACTATGAATCGCTGTATGAACGAGAATTGGCTTTACGAAAAGGTTTTACCGTTCCAGGATTCGTTGCATTAAAAATTGGATATATGGCAAAGGACGTTCCTCATATTGTTGTTTCATTGCCCCAGAATAAAGAGTTTTTTGAAAAAGCAGGCATGCTGACTGCGCCTAGCTTGGATGAGGCAATTATCATGGCTGAAAAAATAATTGACAAGAAAGAATACACGATTACTGTCATGGCTCATGGAGCCAACACAGTACCAGTCGAAAGTGTCTGATACGAAAAAATCTTCGTGTCTTTATATTCTTCGTATCTTCGCGGTTCAAAATATTTTCTTGTTAAAAGTTAATCTAGCAGCAGGATTGTTGCTGCAGATAGGGAAGAGATAGAGTAATGGTTTATTATTTCTTACGTATTAGTCTGGACTACAGCAAAAGCAGATTCAATCGATAATGAGGAGGGTTTTTGTATGGAATATCGTATTGAGAAGGATTCAATGGGGGAAATACGTGTACCAAAGGATAAGTTGTGGGGAGCACAAACCCAGCGTAGTTTTGAAAATTTTCGTATTGGCATAGAAAAGATTCCTTATGAATTAGTTGGCGTATTTGCTACTTTAAAAAAAGCCGCAGCCATAGTAAATCATAGGCTGAATATATTGGATGAAGGGCGAACTCACGCTATTGTGGCGGCGTGCGATGAAGTGCTGGCAGGAAAATTGGATGGAAATTTCCCTTTGTCTGTGTGGCAGACGGGTAGTGGTACACAGTTTAACATGAATGTGAATGAAGTAATTGCTCACCGGGCAAATCAATTATTAACGGAAAATGGGAAAACAGTTGTTGTTCATCCCAATGATCACGTAAATAAATCCCAAAGTTCTAATGATATTTTTCCTGCTGCCATTCACGTTGCTGGTGTTAGTTTAGTCATTGATAAATTGCTGCCGGCAATTGCAGCGCTGAAACAAACTTTACAGCAAAAGTCAGAGGAGTATAATCATATTATTAAAATTGGCCGAACCCATCTGATGGATGCGACTCCCCTTACTTTTGGGCAAGAGATAAGCGGTTGGGTACGAATGCTGGAAAGAAATGAAGAAATGCTAACTATCGGTATTAATTTCATGCGGGATTTGGCAATGGGAGGGACTGCTGTCGGTACAGGCATTAATTCTCCAGCAGGGTTTGGTGAATTAATTGCTGCAGAAATCACTAAGCTAACAGAAAAGCAGTTTCATACTGCACCAAATAAATTTCATGCTTTGACGAGTAAGGATGAAGTCGTGGCAGTTCATGGCATCATCAAAGCCTTAGCTGCAGACTTGATGAAAATTGCCAATGATGTTCGCTGGCTGGCAAGTGGTCCACGCTGCGGTATAGGTGAGATTAAAATACCTGAGAATGAACCGGGCAGCTCTATCATGCCGGCGAAAGTAAATCCTACTCAATCAGAGGCTTTGACCATGGTTGTAGCGCAAGTGTTTGGTAATGATACAACAATTTCTTTTGCTGCTAGTCAGGGGAATTTTCAATTAAATGTATTTATGCCTGTACTTGTGTATAATTTACTGCAATCGATTAACTTATTAGCTGATGGCATACATTCATTTAACGAAAATTGTGCGATTGGCATACAGCCAAGGGAGGATGTGATTGATTTTTATTTACACCAATCATTAATTCTCATTACGGGTTTAGTACCCCTTGTTGGCTATGATAAAGCAGCACAGATTGCAAAAAGAGCTGCAAAAGAAGGTATTACACTGAAGGAATCTGCTTTGGCTACTGGAGAAGTCAATGCAGAACAATATGACTTATATATGAATCCAGCTATTTTAGTCAAACCAAGGTAGAAAATGAATAAAAGAATAGAATAAGAGTTGACATGACAAACTAGATTAGTCTATACTTATAAAAATGACAAGAGAAATAGAGATAAGATAGAGGCGCGGTATATTAAGAATATGTATCTGGAGTTGCCAGCGATGAAAGATACAAAAAGGAATATCCGCCGAAGTAGAAGGGTTTGGCAAGACCCATTTATTGGTTTTGTATTGAATAAGTGCAAGACTGTCATCCAGGTTTGGATGGAGTGCTATCTGCATTGCTGGTTGTGAGATCATTTGAATTCTTATGGCGGTTTGCGGAATAGTTTTTCGCAGATCGCTTTTGTTTTTTTTCGAGACTTGCTTCATAACGATGAGGAAAAGTTTTAGAATCTATAATTAACATTTCAGGAGGTACACATTACTATGGCAGAAAAAACATTACCATTCACCAAAACTGAGCTTGAGGAAATCATTGCGCATTATCCGACTCCTTTTCATATTTATGATGAACAGGCGATTCGGAATAATGTCCGCAAATTATTAGCGGCTTTTTCCTGGGCACCAGGATTTAAAGAGTATTTTGCTGTAAAGGCTACTCCTAATCCACATATTTTAAAAATACTGCAAGAA
>JBEQCC010000597.1:0-2527 GCA_041639455.1 Pelosinus sp.
CACTTGCTGCTGGTCCGGCGGCGGCTATTAACATCTCACTTTTTGAACTGGCTGCCCCCAACCCTTGGATTCGTGCCACACCACCAAAGGGCAGCAACTCAACTTCACACACTGAAAATCCCAAGGCTTTGGCAGCCCCTGCGTGAGCTAATTCATGCCAGAGCACTGCAATAAACACGAAAAGTACTTTCACCATCATACCAGCTAAAGAGAAGAATAAGATTATTGCGATAAACCAATAACTCACGATCAAGTCCATCCCTGCTACATTAGCAACCCGCAATCAACTCACTTCTCCTCTCTCTTAGGGAACGCTCCCTTTAGCCGAGTAGTAGGATCAATGGCCTTACCGTTTTCCCGCACCTCAAAATAAAGCAAAGGTCCAGTTACCATGCCGCTTTTACCTACTTTAGCAATAATCTGTCCCTGGCTAATCGCATCTCCTGGCTGTACAAGAACTTCTCCTAAGTGACCATATACAGTTTCAATCTCCTGACTATGTTCGATGATTACTACCTTTCCCAACTGAGCACTATCCGTAATCATTTTTACTTTACCGGGAGCAGCGGCTTGCACACTCGTTCCTACAGCAGCTTCCATATCAATTCCTTCCTGCATTTTTTCTTGCTTTAACCCAGGATGAACGCCCCAGCCAAATGGCACTATAATTTTCCCTGTAACAGGCGCATTCATATACAATAAAGGATCTGCAGACTTGGATATTGTAGTCTGAACTCTTTTAAGTACTGAGAGATCTAAGTTTTCCGGAGCCACACTGATAATTTTTTCCACTACATAATTTACATCTGTTTGCGTCGTCAAGGTATAGCGAACCCCATCATCCATCATTTTCCCTATGGCCGTTTCCGATATGTGAGCACAATATACAATTGCAAATATAATGCCTGCTATAATTGTTTTTTTAAGCCAATTATAGTTCACTTCTTCCTCTGGATACTGCCAGGAATAATCCGTTTCCCTTGTTTCGCCCCATCGGCTCTTTCTCAACTTATTCCATAGCTTTGCCATATAGCACCCCCACACCAGCACCTATTACTATAGAATATATATGAGAAAAGGAAGGCAATATATGCTTACAATTTCAAAAAGGATACACCTAAGGGCGCATCCTCTTGCATCTTCTATGCATCATGTTGAAACTTAATGTAAATCTTTGACAGACTAACAATCTATGGTTACGTTTTTAATGCATTGTATATTTTTAAAACATAATCTTTTGTCTACGCATATAGATATTTAGTAATATACCAATGCTGATCATATTCGTAGTGAGAGAACTAACGCCATAACTCATTAAGGGCAAAGGGATACCGGTTACTGGCATAATGCCAGCAGTCATCCCTACATTCACTAATACATGGAAAGTCAACATAGAGGTAATTCCTGTCGCTAGTAAAGTCCCAAAATTATCTTTTGCTTCACCAGCAATTTTTACACCTCGATATAAGAGAACAAAATACAGCAATAAAATCAAAACCGCTCCAATAAAGCCAAGTTCCTCACCAATCACAGCAAAAATAAAATCTGTATGATTTTCCGGTAAAAAGTTTAACTGGCTTTGGGTGCCACCAAAGAGTCCTTTACCAAATAGCATTCCTGACCCAATGGCAATCTTAGACTGTATAATATGATAACCGGATCCCAATGGATCAACATTGGGGTCAATAAATACAGTCAATCGCATTTTTTGATAATCCTTTAAGAAATTCCAAAAGATAGGCAACAAAGCAGCACCAGCGCCAAAAATCATCATCAAGTGTTTACTTTTAATACCTGCAATAAAGAGCATACCAAATAAAATAGCTAAAAACACAAGAGAAGTCCCAAGATCAGGCTGCTTTGAAATTAACAAGAAAGGTACACCCACGTATAAAAAAATGGGTAACAGATCTTTAAATGAATTGAGTTTCCCTATTTTTTTGTCCAGCATATCTGCTAATGCAATGATCATAATTAACTTGGAGAACTCCGAAGGCTGTAAGCTAATAGGACATATTTGTATCCATCGCTGCGCTCCAAGAGCTGATTGACCTATAAACATAACAGCCAATAACATGACTATATTGATACCATACAATCCATTGGCAAATTTACTTAGTACTTTATAATCAAAATTCAATAGAATAATTATGAAAATCACATTAAGCAAGGCAAACATTCCTTGACGCTCAACATACCAATATCGTTCTTCACCAGGTGTATTGACATGAGTAGCGCTTCCAATTATTACCAAACTTATCAAAATCAGTATCACAGTTGTGGTAATTGTAACAAAATCTAAATTTCGTAATAGACGCCGATTTAACATACCTTACACATACCTTCCATATCAAGTCATTTCTTTATTATAATACCATTTCCCAATTTCGTCCACTTAAAAGGCGCAGTATACTATACTGCGCCTGATGGTAATTTTTATACGATGATGAGAAACCGCTCTCATTCACAAATGATAAGCTGCTCCCTACCTGCTTATCTCTTTGACATAGCGCCTCTTTTCATACTG
>JBEQCC010000598.1:0-2523 GCA_041639455.1 Pelosinus sp.
AGGATTTTGGGATTATTTTTTATTTGATTATCATTTATTAGAAAATGATTTAAAACCCTTAGAATATTTTAATACCACTTGCGGTGAACGTCTCACTCCAGATGAATATAAAATTTTACAAAGCTTATTAGGATCTAGTTTTACGGTTTTTTATATAAACAGAATTATAAGTCAGGATTTGGTGGAATGTATTAATTTGTTTACCAACGAGACATTCCAATTACCAACACCTGATTTTAATTATAAAATATTGAAAAATTTATTGTTTTTTGGACATATTTTTTCTCAAGGTTTAGTAATGATTAATTATGTAACAAGTTTAGAAGTCAGTATAAATCTTAGAAAACGCATTAAAGATGAAGTCATGCGGCAAAATGAAATATTTATGATACAAGAGCCAAAAGCTACTTTAGCAGATTTTTTTAAGAGGCATGCGCTTGTTGTTCGACATACAATTAATATTCTAGTTACCCTTGCTAAAGTCAACGTGACACCCTTGAGTCAATTAGAACGTAATTATCCAATCATAAAGGAAAAGCGCATGGCAAAGGAATCGGTAACGAGTTTATTGCATAATTTAGTGGTCGAATATGGGCTTTCTCGCTTTGATGAACGATTGCTTGAAAAAATGTGGTATGATTTTTGTCAATTGAGCATTGTTAATGTGCGTAAACCCGAAAATTGGGCAGTTGGGTTACTTTTAGCTTATGCCCAAATTAATGGTGTGGTTAACATTGCTATAGATCAAGTTGCAGAAAAAAAGGGTATTTCACTAGCCAGTATCTATAAAACAAGGACGCAATTATTTGAGGTATTGCAGTTGGAAAATTTTGATCCACGCTATTTAAGTGAGGATGGATTTGTAATTTGTTTATTTGCAGAATAATATAGATAGCGAATTTAATACCAATAGCAGAGGTGGAATCTTTGCTATGCTAGGAGGTAAGCATGAAATGTAGTGTTTGCGGCGATGAAATACAGCCAGATGAGCAGCTATGTTCCAAATGCAACGATTTAGAGCATAAAGTTCAAATACTGACTCCAGAAGAAAAACAGGATTTTGCAGGTCTTACTATTGAGCAAGATCCAGAACAGCAATCTGTAGGATATAATGATTATCGTGAAAACCAGCGAATTTATGTAAAGTATGTAAATTTCAATATGAGACAGACGGGCATGCTTATGAAAATAATCGTTGGTATCATTATTGCAGGATTATTAATTGTTGCGTTGCCTATCGCGCTCTTTATTATCAGTATAGTGATGTTTATCTTATATTTTATGCGTAAATAAAATATAAGATAAACAATATGGCATATAGCTAAAAAGGCTAGAGATTCTAATAGTTGCAACCTATTAGAATCTCTAGCCTTCTTGCATGTGATCAAATGACTTTGATGATCAGATATGATTCACACTGGAGTTGACCTAGCACTCCTTTATTTGTGTAATAGTCTTTCTTTTATTTGCTGATAGTTCATAGTAAAATAGACTCCATTTTGAGCTTCGCGATGATCGAAACCATAAGCTCTTCGACTTACGGCCAAGACAGGAGGTGCTTGGATTCTTTTGGCAACAGCCATGCCAGTATAGAGTTTCCACCACTTTTCTAAATCGTTAATAAATTCCTGAGTGGTGGGAAACAAAGTAGCTACTAGACCTAATTGACAACCAAGTTTTTCTTCCAGCACACCTTGCTCGTACCAAAGAAGTATATCTTCAGGAGTTCTGCGATTCCAATGTTCCATAAAAGCTCTAAATAGATAATCATGATAAGGATAAATAATGGGATCCCCTTTACCATCATCAACAGATTGATCAAAAGAAAGCTCGGCACTGGGAACAAGATCGATGATCTTTTGGGGAATTACTTCCTTCTTATAGACTTCATTGTTTAAAAAGCGGGCTAATTCATAGATTTGATATTTCCAGAGGTCCGATAAAGCAGCAAAAAATCCCCCCAGATCTCCATAGAGTGTGGAGTAACCAACTGTCATTTCGCTTTTATTAGCATTGCAGGTAAAGCCAGCTCCAAAAGCAGCGGCAACACCTGCCAACACACGAGAAGAGCGGTCACGAGCCTGAATGTTTTCGACGGCAAAAGGGCTTATTACTAAACTTTGTTTTTCTCCTCCCTTTAGATCAACAATAGGACTACTGCTAAGTTGCTGTATCGTGTCATCAACAACTTTCTGTATTGGTATGATCGTGTAGAGGCAACCTAGATTTTGCGCTAATTTTGCAGATAAATCCTGTGTTGTTTTTGAATTAAATATGCTAGGCATATTTACTAGTAAGACATTTTCTGGTCCGAGAATTTTCGTGTAAAGAGCTGCACTAACAGCTGAATCAATACCCCCAGAGGAACCAATGACTACTTTTTTTAATCCAATTGAATTTAAAAAGGACTTTGCACCATACGCAATGCTTTGATAAATAGTACAAATGCTCCGGTCATCATTTGGGATGGCAGAGGATGAGCATGTTACATTGTCTGCTGTAAGGTGTAAGTCAATACATGTT
>JBEQCC010000599.1:0-2518 GCA_041639455.1 Pelosinus sp.
TGCGTTAAATTTTGAACGTTTAGTTGGAGCTGGCGGGATGCCTAGCTCTCACACAGCATTGGTTATGAGTTTGGCCTGGGCTGTAGGACTTCGTGATGGGTTTACATCTTCCTTATTTGCGGTAACCATTGTACTAGCAAGTATTGTAATGTATGATGCTGCTGGGGTACGTAGAGCTGCAGGAAAACAAGCCAAAGTGATAAATAAATTAGTACATGAACTCCGAGCAGAGCATACGATTTGTGATATTCGTTTAAAAGAATTATTAGGACACACTCCACTAGAGGTATTAGCAGGTGCTATACTCGGAATTTCAATAGCCTATGGTTTTAAGAATTTTGTAGGTTAATTACTGCAATAGTAAAAAATGTAAATTCATAGATTGTGGATTTTGGGGAACGGGAGTTGTTACATTTGAAGACAATACTTGAGGGCATTGACAAGCCCCAAGATTTAAAAAAATTATCACATGAACAGATCAAGTTGCTGGCAAAGGAAATACGCCATTTTTTAATATGTTCTGTTTCAAAAACAGGAGGACATTTAGCGCCAAATTTAGGTGTTGTGGAATTAACTCTTGCGATACATAAAGTATTTAATAGTCCGATTGATAAGATAGTCTGGGATGTTGGACATCAGTCGTATGTACATAAAGTTTTAACAGGCAGAAGAGATGGATTTGCCACTTTACGCCAGTTTGGCGGTATTAGTGGCTTTCCGAAAATTAGTGAGAGCGTACATGATTTCTTTGGCACAGGACATTCAAGCACATCTATCTCTGCTGCTTTGGGAATGGCGCTTGCCAGAGATATTGCTGGTGATAAAGAACATATACTGGCCGTTATCGGTGATGGTTCGCTAACTGGAGGACAGGCATATGAGGCCTTGAACCATGCTGGTCATACAGGTACTAATATGATTGTTATTCTTAATGATAATGAAATGTCGATTGCTAAAAATGTGGGTGCTATGTCAGAATATTTATCCAAAATACGAACAGAACCTAAATATACAAAAATAAAGCAAGACATCGAATTTTTATTGCGCCGTATCCCTGCAATTGGTGAAAGTGTAGCAAAAACAGTAGAACGTGTTAAAGATAGTTTACGCTATTTATTAGTTCCTGGTGTTCTTTTTGAAGAATTGGGATTTAATTATATTGGCCCCATTGATGGACATAATTTTCAACTATTAAGTGAAGTGCTAGAAAAAGCTAAAAACATGCAGGGACCACTACTCATTCATGTTCTTACTTGCAAAGGAAAGGGATATAAACCCGCTGAATGTAATCCTGATAAGTTTCATGGTGTTGGTCCCTATTGCATTGAATCTGGCGAAGTTATAAAAAATGGGAATACGCCAACCTATACTGCTATTTTTGGCGAGACCCTACTTCATTTAGCCAAACAGGACAAGCGGATTGTTGCAATAACAGCTGCAATGCCAGAAGGAACAGGACTTAAAAAATTTGCAGCTGAGTTTCCCAAACGTTTTTTTGATGTAGGTATTGCGGAACAAAATGCTGTTACTATGGCAGCGGGTATGGCTACCAAAGGAATGAGACCAGTCGTAGCTTTGTATTCTACCTTTGCTCAAAGGGCATATGATCAAATCTTACATGATATTTGCTTACAAAAACTTCCTGTATTATTTGCTTTAGATCGTGCTGGAATCGTAGGTGAGGATGGGCCAACGCATCATGGACTATTTGATTATAGCTATCTACGACATATTCCTAATTTAACAATTATGGCACCTAAAGATGAAAATGAATTACGGCATATGGTATTCACTGCCCTTAACACGAATGGTCCCGTAGCGATTCGTTATCCTAGGGGAAGTGGATTAGGCGTGCCCATCGATCAATCATTGCAACAACTTACGATTGGCGTTGCAGATGAAGTGAAAAATGGCACAAATGTAGCTTTTTTAGCGGTTGGTTCTATGGTTGAGACCTGTATGGAAGCAAGAGAAATTTTAGATTCAGAAGGTATATTGGCAAGTGTTATAAACGCTAGATTTATTAAGCCGCTAGATGAGCAGATGATAAGAAAATTGTGTAAAAATGTTGGAATCATTATTACAGTTGAAGAAAATATTTTAGCTGGTGGTTTTGGCTCTAGTGTATTGGAATACATACATGATCAAAACATTAATAATGTAAATGTTTTACGGTTAGGATTCCCAGATCAGTTTATTGAACAAGGTGCACGCAAACAAATTTTAGCAAGATATGGATTAGATGCATCTGGCATTGCTTCTACTGCAAAATCATATGTCCAAAGAATTAAGGTGGATGCTAATGGGTAAAATCAATAAAGATCGATTAGATGTTTTACTACTACATAAAGGCCTAGTTTCCAGTCGGGAAAGAGCTAAATCCTGTATCATGGCAGGCTTAGTTTTTGTTGATGGACAAAAAATAGATAAAGCAGGCACTTTAGTACCTGTTGAAAGCACGATACTGATCACAGGAGATAATATTGGTTATGTTAGCCGAGGTGGCCTGAAGCTCGCT
>JBEQCC010000600.1:0-2517 GCA_041639455.1 Pelosinus sp.
CTTCTTTAATTCCGTTTACCTGCCTAAATACAGCTTGCACCGGATACCCTTTATCACCAAAGGTAAAGCCGCTCAATTGAATCATAATGTATAGCAATAACATACAGGCAATCAGGCTCATCGAACCGACTTTAGCTTCCGTACTTATATTCATCTCATTTCCGACCTCCTTCTTACATATGCGCTAGGTGATTTTAGACCAAGAATGAATTGCTGTACCACAGGGTTTTCAGACTGCTTGATTTGCTCTACCGTCCCCACCTCAATAATTCGTCCTCCATGAATCATGGCAACACGATCAGCAATTTTAAAAGCACTGGACATATGATGGGTAACGACTACAGAGGTAACACCTAACACACGCTTGGCATTCATAATCAGCCGGTCAATGGTTCCTGACATAATGGGGTCTAAACCAGCTGTCGGTTCATCATATAACATAATTTCCGGTCTGATTGCAATGGCTCTGGCTAAGCTTACCCGTTTCTTCATACCTCCTGACAACTCATTGGGCATGACGTCTTGCTGCCCCGCCAGTCCAACCATACGAAGATTGCGAGTAACAATCTTCTGAATCTCAGCCTCAGTCATCCCAGTATGTTCCCGAAGCCCAAAGGCCACATTATCTCCTACTGTCATGGAATCAAATAAAGCGGAGTACTGAAAAACCATCCCCATGCCAATACGAATTTTGTTTAATTTATCCTCTGATAAATTTGAAATTTCTTGTCCTTTAATCCAAACCTCTCCCTGGGTAGGTTTTAATAGGCCTATCATTAAACGCAGCAATGTACTTTTTCCGGAGCCGCTGGGACCGATTACGACTAAAGTCTCTCCTTTTTTCACTTCCAAATCAATGCCCTGCAATATATGTTTTCCAAGAAAACTCATGCTAATATTTTCTAATTTTATCATTCATTCACCATCCTCTCGCTTACCGATACAGCACTAAAGACAAAAAATAATTGCTAATGAAGATCAGTATAATTGAGCTAACTACGGATGCAGTTGTAGCCCGCCCCACGCCTTCAGCGCCCTCACCTGTTGTTAAACCTTTATAACAGCCGATAATCGCAATAATACCGCCAAAAAACATGGCTTTAACCAAACCGCCTATTATATCGCTAACTACAGTAAAAAGTGTAATGGAATGGATATAGGTAAAAGAGCTGATACCGGCGTATAAGGTGGCTACCAAGTACCCACCTACTGTACCAATGATATCAGCAAAAATGACTAATATAGGTACCATAATGACACAAGCTAA
This sequence comes from Pelosinus sp., assembly GCA_041639455.1. Classification (GTDB taxonomy): domain Bacteria; phylum Bacillota; class Negativicutes; order DSM-13327; family DSM-13327; genus Pelosinus. Next base: position 1,268 of record JBEQCC010000600.1, read on the forward strand.
TAATCTGGGTACTACTAAATATTTGATAGGATTAATGGCCATCACCCGCAGCGCATCAATTTGTTCTGTAACCTTCATGGAACCAATCTCTGCCGTAATGGCTGCCCCTACACGTCCTGCAACTACAACTCCTGTTAAAACAGGGGCTAGTTCCCTTGCCATGGCAATTGCCACAACGCCTCCCACAGACGACTGAGCACCATATTTAATAAACTCAGTGGCAGTCTGCAGTGTAATTACCATACCTGTAAATAAAATTGTCAGCAATACGATTGGCAAGGAATCTACACCTAGATGCTCCATTTGATGTAGTACATGATTCATTCTAGGCTTTGCTCGCAAATGAAACAGAGTATTGCCTACCAGGATAATAATCCGACCGCTATTTTCCATCCAAAGAATCACTTGCCGTCCAATGCTTTCTACTATCGCTAGCAACATTATAATCCCTCACATTAACATTTAAACTTTATTATTATGATTATATTAAAAAATTGTCTTATTATGAAGTATTCCATAAAAAACGTAAGTTCCCTGCACCCCGTGCAGGGGAAATTGATGGAATAACATAACATGGTACTTTCTTTCTCCAAAACTTATAAATTCCGACACTATAAAATAAAGAAGACTCCGATTAGAAGAAGGTTCAAGCCTCCTCTTCAATCAAAGTCTTCTTTATCTATTTTTTCGCTGGTTTTTTTACCACGTTAACTACAACTTGTGTATCACCGTCAATAATATAATCTGTGGTAACGCTGTTTTTTACTTTTCCTTGCTTTTTCTTATCCTTAGCATTTACAACTTTAATATCAGTTTTCAGAGAAACTGTATTTTCTACTATACCTTTCTCTTGCTTCTTGCTATCATTTTTATCTTTTCCTAAAGCAGCATTACCGAATAGATCATTCATTCCCATATCCGGTACTTCTACAACAATTTCATTGTTGCGGTCACGTTCCATAAATTCTTTAATTACATCAGCGAATTCCTGGTTTTTGGGCTTTGGCTTGCCGAGCATCAGTAACCCTTCATCCACTCCCTGATTTTTAGCCAACAGTTGAATTAAAGGTACCATGCCGCCACCGCGCACTTCTAGGGTAAGAGGCCCTTCCGGCTGATCTTTAGGAACAGTAAAGGAAACGCTGCGCTGAATCGGCTCACCGCGAAAAGGTTTTATTTTTACACCAATTTCAACATTTTCCCCAGGTCCTACACTAGGAGTTTTTGTCTGCGCTTCCACAATGGTAGCG
>JBEQCC010000601.1:0-1010 GCA_041639455.1 Pelosinus sp.
TGTACAATCATCGCATTGGTGGTTTGGTAGTAGTGGATGAGCAAGGGGCAGTCGTTGGCATCATCACGGAAACGGATATTTTTAAAAGTTTTGTTGATATTATGGGTCTGGTGGATGGGAAGACTCGTCTCACCCTTGATGTGACAGATAAAATTGGCTTGCTTCATGAAATTTCAGAGGTATTTTTGGCAATGAATATCAATATTACCAGTATGGTTAGTTATGCTTTACCCGATGGAAAAATTGAGATGATTATACGGGCCGATATTATTGATACGGAAGAATTAGAAAAAGCTCTTGCTGCTAAGGGATACCCTATTAGTCACGTTGTACATATTAAGTCATGATTAAGCGTTCCTGGCGTGTTCTTTAGCAATCAACCTTAAAGATATTTACAAGCAAATTCCCAATGTGGTACTATATAGAATATAATGCTGGGAACAGGCGGTCATTATGGCGCAGCCGGGCGGAAAGCAGCAGGTATGTATGAAAGCCTGCGGGACCTTAGAGAGGGCCTGCAGGCTTTTTTGGTGCGCCCAGCATGGGCGCTTACTAGTCGGTGCAAGTCCGATACGGGGTTTGGTAGTGCCAACCGTTAGCTTAAGACAAGGGTGTCCACCGCGAGGTGAAATCTGAAGGAAGTCGGCGGCAAAGCTCTGGCCTGAGGAACACGAACTACATATGAGGCATATGTCCTCTGGGTGAGTTTACCAAATAAAACGAAGCCTTAAACTATCCGAAGCGGACGGTGTAAATGTAGCAGATAGATGGAGTGAAAATAAGCGTTCTTACCTGGGGAGATCTGACAGACACGCTGTGGACATAGACTTGGAAATGGCAACCCATAAGTGATGTATGGCTGAACTGTCAGAAGTCATAGTACCGCCGTATACCGATCGGTACGTACGGGTGGTGTGAGAGGTCGCTGGATAAAATAATTATTCAGAATATTGTTTAAAATGGAATCTTCGTTATGAAATGTTAATATCGCTAGTAATATCTTTGTTTTA
>JBEQCC010000601.1:1020-2512 GCA_041639455.1 Pelosinus sp.
ATAAAATAATTATTCAGCTCCTACGCGATTTATGTCATCCTATAGGTGCATGATTCATTTATGGGCTGTAATATCTGCTTAAAATGGGCTGAATTTGGTACCTTTTATAGTTCGTATGAATAGTGTAGGCTATTGAAGGTTATAACAAAAAAATAGAGCTGCTGAGCAAAAGGTAGGAGGTAGTATGATTGGGATATGTGGATAGTAATGTAAAGGAGCGTACTGCTAGGCTGTCCGTTATTTCTAATACGGTTTTAGTTGTATTGAAATTGATCGTGGGATTTTATACTGGGGCCGTCAGTATTATTGCAGAAGCTGCTCATTCTGGCTTTGATCTACTTGCATCTGTGATTGCTTTTTATGCGGTTCACAAAGCAGATACTCCTCCTGATGAGAATCATGCCTATGGTCATGGTAAATTTGAAAATTTATCAGGTGCCATCGAAGCGATATTGATTATCGGGGCGGCAGTGTGGATTGTATATGAAGCCGGGAGTAAAATCAATTCGGCTACGGTTCCAAGTTTTTTAGAATATGGTATTGCTATTATGATCATTTCAATTGCTATTAATTATTGGGTATCAGAAAGATTATTTAAAGTGGCTAAGCAGACTGGTTCCCATGCTTTAGAGGCAGACGGGTTGCATCTAAGGGCCGATATTTGGACTTCCGTTGGAGTGTTGGTAGGATTAGTGATTATTCGTCTAACCGGTCTTACCTGGCTTGATCCTGTGATTGCAATCATTGTAGCTGGTATTGTGTTTAAAGCTGGCTATGGCATGACAAAGAAGAGTCTATATGAGTTAACGGATATCAGCTTGCCAGAACATGAAGAACAGATGATCATTGACATCATTAAAAATCATAAGGAGATCATTTCCTTTCATCAGCTCCGCACCCGACGTTCCGGCAGTTGGCGTTTAATTGATATGCATCTTATTTTGTACAAAGATATGCATTTGAATAAGGCTCACGATATCTGTGATCAGATTGAAGCTGAAATAAAGCAAAAACTAGGTTCTTGCGATGTGGTCATTCATCTAGAGCCATGTGATCATCTTGAAGAACTAGGGGTATGTCCTATTGATGAATAGAAAAATAAGCAAGAGCCGTTAGGGGTTCTTGCTTATTTTTTTTTGTCTATTTCTTTAGAATTACTTTTTTTATTATGAAAGGTATATAAGTGTTTGCAGCGGACACGGCTTTGGCTTTCATTGCAAAGATTCTCCGAATTATTATTGTTGATGGGGGGATTTTTGATTTCTAAAGAATTGAGATTTGACGGAGATGATGTGGTTTCTGGAGAGGCCTCCTCGTCAGTTCTGGCACTAAATGTATTGACTAAGTGTTGCAGGGCAACGGCTTCTACCTCTTGTATATCAGAATCTTCTACTGGAGGCTGTTGTGCCGGTGGTGGACCAGGAGGTGCTGGAGGCTTAGGACAGACTACGTCTTGATCTGGAAGGCAAGAACCTTTGTGCTGGCAGCATTC
>JBEQCC010000602.1:0-2509 GCA_041639455.1 Pelosinus sp.
TAAAATGCAGGCGTAAGGTATAGAAGCATAACCATGTCTGCGCTAGGGATAGTACCTTCTATGCCATATGACTCATAAATTATAGTGATGCTTCATCATATAATAAAAGGGGTGAGGTCGTGGGAGGGAAAGAAATTCGTTTATGGCGATATTGGCCTTTCTGGGGATTGCATTTCGGTGTTCACCTGGCAATCGGAATAGTGGCAATGGCAGCGGGTCTGGTTGTAGTGAGCAAAGGTCAGATTTTAAATGGTCTAGCACTATGTGGGGCAGCAATGTTTGCAGTATTAAATGGATGGGCGGGATACAAGCAGCTGTGGAAAAGCAAAAAGCGTAAAATTAATTCTACCTAAGATAAAACAAGCGGCAGATGTCGCTTGTTTTATTTTGTGTTTTCCAAATAAAAAACAATAAATCGCGAAGTTGCGAAGAGATGTAAAAAACACGAAGGGGATTATAGTTACTTCCTATTCTTCGTATCTTCGCGGTGAATATTTTGAAACAAATATAGTTATGTAAACATTACCATGAGAGAAAAACAGGAATTGTTAATAAAAAAGCGAATATATATAAATGTGTCTAAGATCAAAAAAATATTATGTTAACAAGAAAGAGAGGTAATTGTATTGAGACACCATAAATTATGCAGCATGGCAACCCTGGGATTCATGACAGTTTCCTTGATTACGACCTCCTTTGGCAGCATTTTTGCTACCCCTGCTTTTGCAGCTGAACCGGAAGCTGCTGCTGTGATTAAGGAAGAGAAGAGTAATAATAAAGACTTGCTGGGAGGGCTTTTAGCCGTTGGTGCAATTGCACTAATTGCGGGGCAGCGTGGCGGAAGTCATGATAGCGCTCCTGTCAGTAAGAACAGCAGTACGTCATCTGGAAATAGTTCAACCCCAACTCCTTCTTCTAGTCGGAATGTGGCAGCAGATCAAAAGTTGGCTGTTGAATTATTAAATGCGGATCGGGCTAAAAATGGCTTGAGTGCCTTAAAAACGAATTCGCAGCTAACAAGTCTTGCCGGAAGTTATGCCCAAGATATGATTGACCGCAACTTTTTCGCCCACAATAATCCTGAAGGGCAGACTCCTTTTGATAGAATGAAGAATGCTGGTGTCGGTTACACCTATGCAGGCGAAAATCTAGCCATCAATAATAATGTGACTGCAGCGCAAACTGCTTTTATGAACAGTTCTGGACACAAGGCGAATATTCTTAATAAGAATTACACAGAGGTTGGCGTTGGTGTTCGCTATAATAGCAACGGATCAGCTTATGTAGTACAAGAGTTTATTGGTAAATAAAAAAGGGTTCTACAGCTTGTGGCTGTAGAACCCTTTTACGTATGAAGCACTGTCTTTTTTTACAAGTACAGACAATAAAAAATACTGAACCGCGAAGGTCACGAAGAAATGTAAAGAAGACGAGGTCATGTTATATATTTTTCTAAGGTATATGAAGCTATCACTAGCGAGCATGGCGAAGCATCCTATGCCTCTTTGTGTCACTAGCGTCTTCGCGTTTCAAACTGTTTTATCTGTTTTAATTTGCTCTATTGTGTATGGCGGGTTTGAAAACTTAGATCGAAACGCCGCATTTTGGGCACATGCCGCGATGCCTGTGATAATCAAATTCATGACCACAGCAGGGACATAACTTATAAAGTCGATATTGGCATACTCGATACAGTTTATAATATGTTTTATAGGTTTTAACACATTCTTTTTCCATTTTACATTTCATTTTGTCCATATCAGAGCACATCGTAGAATAGCAATCATGGTCAGGCTTTTCTTTCATACAAGGTTTTTTACAGTCATCCTGATCATAATCATCATCCATTTTGCAATGATGTGGTTTAGGTTTATAACAATCATATTTAGGATAATTCATTGAACCAGATCCTCCTTTTATTTAAAAATATGACATTGGGTTGTTATATTCTATGCGCATCAAGGTAAAAGTGTTATGTTGCAATTTCAAAATAGTAAATTATTGATGGAGATAAAGAAGACTAAGATTTGGATGGAGTTTTAACTCCACCCGAATCTTAGTCCTAAGGATAAAACAGGGAAACTCTTTTTTGCACATAAAATATCCTATGGGCATATATATAAATAGAACATAAAAGGGGGGGGATATGTGTGGATGAAAAAGATACACGTCTAGGTTATAATCAATGTACATTAGGTACCGAGACGGGACCGAAAACTATCATCGTTCGTCAGGTAATCGGCGCGGCTGAAGAGCAAAAGGTGTTAGATATTCATGTAGTTGTACCTGATCCAAAGCCGGCTATTGAGCAAATTGTTGATGTATTTGTAAAAGACGTAGAGATTGATTGCGTAGATGTTATTACAAATAAGGTAATTGTGCGTGGGGAATTTGAAATTAAAGCGATTTATGTGGCTTATTTGCCTAATCAACCAGTGCATGCTGTTGAAATTAAACATTTTAAATGGACTCAGGACATCGAAATTCCTGGCGCACGCAGAGGTATGGA